>NZ_JBWKNO010000008.1:0-262101 GCF_059415605.1 Rhodoferax sp. GW821-FHT10B06
CATTCATACGGCCTTGCTTTCCCTGGCTTGTTGTGTCATCTGCCTTCGTAGACTTTCCCCGTTTTGTTAGCCGCTCTAAATGTTGACGATGCTTGCGTGCTGTATAAATTGCTCGTAGGTGTGGCAACGCGGTTTTGAGGGTTTCGTTTGATGTAAATTGAAAATGCGAAACCGGCCAACGCGAAAGTCTGCGCAAGGGCCTGTGTACTACCGCCACGGGAATCAGAAACTTCAACAGAAGGGGTATCCATGAGGCTTAATCTGCCGGTCACTCAACATGAGTACACCTTTCCCGCTGAACAAACCCTGGTGTCCGTCACGGACCTGAAGGGGCGCATCACTTACTGCAATTCGGCATTCATTGAGGTCAGTGGCTATTCCCGTGCCGAGCTGTTGGGGCAGGCCCACAACCTGGTGCGCCACCCCGATATGCCGGAGGAGGCCTTTCGCGATATGTGGGCCACCATACAGGCTCGACTGCCCTGGACAGGGCTGGTCAAAAACCGCCGCAAGAACGGTGACTGCTACTGGGTTCAGGCCAATGCCACACCCATGGTGGACGGCAATCAGATTACCGGTTTTCTGTCTGTCAGAACGGTCCCCAGCCGATCGGCCGTGCAAGCTGCGGAAACGTTGTATACCCAAATGCGTGGCGAGGCCAAATCAGCTGGGAAGACCTATTTCCTGCGCAACGGAAAAGTCATTCGCAACGACCTGGTGGGCAAATTGCAGCGTCTGTGTAGCCCAGGTCCGGTGGCCCGTCTCGCGCTGGTGCAGGCCGTTGCGCTGATAGTGGTGTTGGCTTCGGTAGCGATGCAAATGCCTCTGGCGGTGACTGCCGTGTTGGGTGTGGCGCTGGCCACCGTGGTCGTCTGGCTGTCCTGGTCCATGGCGATTGATCCCCTGCATTCCTTGGTCAAGGACGCCAACTACCTCGCGGCGGGTGACTTGTCCCATTCGGTTCGTACCGATAGCAGCGGTGTGGTAGGGCAGTTGCAGCAGGCCTTGATGCAGATGTCGGTTAATTTGCGTACGGTGGTCAGTGACGTGCGGCAGGAAATCGACCAGGTCAGTATTGCCGTGGCCGAGATCGCCGAAGGCAACGAAGACCTGTCCGAACGCACCGAGTCGCAAGCCAGCAACCTGCAGCAAACGGCAGCGTCCATGGAGGAAATCACCGGCACTGTGCAGCAAAGCGCCATGGCGGCCAGCCGAGGTTCCAAGCTGGCGCAGGAAACCACCCAGATTGCCTTGCGCAGCAACGAGGCGGTCCATTCGGTGTCCGAGTCCATGCAGCGGATTGCCCAATCGTCTGCGCAGATTACTGAAATCATCCACCTGATCGAAGGGGTCGCGTTCCAGACCAATATTCTGGCGCTGAACGCGGCCGTCGAGGCGGCCCGCGCCGGCGAGCAGGGCCGGGGTTTTGCCGTGGTTGCCAGCGAGGTTCGGGCTTTGGCCCAGCGTACAACCTCCGCGGCCAAGGACATCAAGACCTTGATCACGGCGTCGTCCCAGCGCATCAGTGCCGGTGGTGAGCAGAGCAGCAATGCGCTGGAGCGGATGCAGTCTGCGCTGGAATCGGTGGGCAAGGTGAGTACCGTGCTGGATGAAATCGCCCACGCCTCCGATGAGCAGACCTTGGGTATTTCCCAGATCAACGAGGCGGTTTCGCAGATGGACTCGTTGACCCAGCAAAACGCGGCCATGGTGGAGGAGCTTGCCGCTACGGCCAAGTCGCTGCGCGGGCAGGTCGAGGGGGTGAGCAGCACCATGCGTCTGTTTCGCCTGCGTTCAGGCGAGGCGACTTTAGGGCAGATGGATGCGGTCGCACTGCGGCGTGAACATAAGAGTTGATGTTGGAACCATGAGCCCGGCCCACTACACACTGATGGCGGTTTCGCGGATTGAATCCAATCTTTCAGAGCATCTGAAAACGATCCACACAGCCATCGCCGCCAGGTATCCCGTGATCGATCGCGTGGCACTCGCCACCTATGACGGGGTATCCGACATATTGAAGACATTTGTCAGCAGCAACAAGGATGGCGTGTTGTTGGACCATTACGAGGCCAAGCTGGCCAATGTGCCCGCCTTGCGTTCGATTGCGCAGAATCGGCAGACCCGTGTGGTGGAGGACATTGCCCAGGAATTTACGTCCTCCAATCGGCACACCGAATGGCTGAAGTCACGTGCATACCGGTCCAGTCTCACGGTTCCCATTTATCGGGACAGCACGCTGGCGGGCTTTCTGTTTTTTGATTCCAAACAGGCTTGCTCCTTTGAGCCGGACATGACGGAGTTCTTGCAGCTGTTTTCCAATCTGATTTCTCAGCTTTATCTACTCCAGCTGCAGGTGGTGCACGGCATCGTGGGCAGCGTGCACATTGCCAGTGGCTTGGCACGTATCCGCGACCTGGAAACCGGGGCGCATCTGGACCGCATGGCGGCCTATTCCCGGCTGATAGCGCTCAAGCTGGCGCAGT
This sequence comes from Rhodoferax sp. GW821-FHT10B06, assembly GCF_059415605.1. NCBI lineage: Bacteria > Pseudomonadati > Pseudomonadota > Betaproteobacteria > Burkholderiales > Comamonadaceae > Rhodoferax > Rhodoferax sp. GW821-FHT10B06. Next base: position 2,487 of record NZ_JBWKNO010000008.1, read on the forward strand.
CGCAACCACTCAGTGATGAGTTCATTGAATACATCTTTTTGTTTGCGCCTCTCCATGATGTGGGCAAAGTGGGTGTGCCCGACAGCGTATTGCTCAAACCAGGGCGGCTGGATGCCGAAGAGTGGGTGTTGATGCGCAGGCACGTGGAAATTGGCGAGTCCATCGTCGTGCAAATGGGCATGGACCTCGGGCTGGGCGAAAGCATGGCTTTCAAAATAATGCGCAACATCGTGGCCTACCACCACGAGCGGGGTGATGGGTCCGGCTACCCCAGGGGACTGCTGATGGCGGATATTCCCCTGGAAGCGCGCATCGTCGCGGTAGCCGATGTCTACGATGCGCTGTCCAACAAGCGCCCCTACAAAAAGGCGTGGACCGAAGAGGCCATCGTGGCCGAGATGCAAAAGGAAGCCATGTGCGGGCGACTGGATGCAGATTGTGTCGACGCCTTGCTGAGTTTTGAGGCGGAGCGGCACGCCATCATGCAGCGTTGCGGTGACGCATAGGCCTTAGCCACTGGCGGCTCCAGTGGCTACCAGCGGATTTCCGCAAATCCCAGGTGGTGCATGAACTCCCGCAGTATCAGCAGCGTGGCGGCAAAGCTCGGGGTGTCTGGAATACCCGCACTGGCCGCGGGCCGGCCCTGGGATAGGGCAGCGAGCAGATCGAACAGGCGTTCGATCGTATCGATCGGCATGCTGCGACCACGTACGCCAACCAGGTCGGCCATGGTTTGCAGGGCCGGGTCGGCGCTGAACAAGGCCATGTTGCCGGCAACGACGCTGCGGGCCAGGGTGACTTCATCCTCCACGACCATGATGGCGTTCTCGATTTCGCCGGGCGTGGGCGGCGTGTGCTTGAAGAACGCGGTCGCCGTTTTCTGCGACCCGATGGCCAGCGACAGCACTGCGCTCGGCATTGCGTCGCGGCCTACGGCCAGCGCCGTGGCGGCCTCGCCGATATGCAACACGGTGATCGCTGTACCCGGGGGTAGCTGGAGGCGTGCGGCGGCGTAGTCGCGTTGGATGGTGGTGTCGGCGTCCATGGTTTTCTTAAAGGAAATATGCCGCTGGCGCAGGTAATACGTGCGCTGGTAGCTATCAAATCAGGAGTATTCACCTCATTGCGCAGGCAACACCTTGTGCAACCAGGCCAGAAAGTCGGCATGCGTGGCCGCGCTGATACCGTGGTCCATGGGATAGAGCCGGGTTTCGTGGGCCACGCCCAACATGGTCAGCAGCTCGTCGGCGCGCTCGGCCCAGGCGACGGGCAGTTTGCTGTCGGCCGTGCCATGGGCCACAAAGGCCTGCAGCTGGTGCAGGCGCGCTGGCGCGGCCAGGTGCGGCTCCAGCTCGGGCAGGATGCGCCCGGACAGCAGGCCGAAGCCCGCCACCCGCTCGGGCGTGCTCAGGGCCAGGCTGGCCGACATGATGCCGCCCTGGCTGAAGCCGGCCACCACGGTGCGCTGCGGGCTGACGCCATAGGCGGTTTGCAGCTGTTCCACGAAACGAATCAAGGTCAGGCGGCTGCTTTCGGCTTCGGCCGCATCGATGCGCGGCCCCTGCGCGCCAAAGGCCACGCGGAACCAGGCGAATTGCTCCGGGCCCAGCGTCAACGGGCCGCGTGCCAGCACCACCAGGGTATTGGGCGGCAGGTCGCTGGCTAGGTCCGCCAAGTTGGTTTCGGAGCCGCCCACGCCGTGCAGCAGTACCAGGCAGGCCTGGGGCTGGGCGGGGGCGGGTTGCAGCAGGCGGAATGCCAGGCTGAAGTCGGGACTGGTCTGCAGGGGGCTCAGGGTGGGCATGGCGGATGTTCCAGGTTGCATTCAGTGGGTGGTTTCAGTGCTGGCTGCGGGCAGACCCCAAGCATAAGACTCCATGGCCAGCACGTGGTAGGTGGTACCCCCATCCAGCACCTGTACCGGCTCCGCATTGCCGCGTGCGCCCATGGCTACCAGCAGCGGCAAAAAGTGCTCTTCGGTGGGATGGGCGCGTTGTGCGTGCGGGGCCTGCTGGCGGTAGTCCACCAGCTTCTTCGTGTCGTTCTGGCTCACGGCCTGGCGTACCCAGCGGGTGAAGTCTGTGACGTACTCGGCAGAGACGTTGTCCGGGCCGGCCTGGAAGTCCACCTCGTACAGGTTGTGCGTCATGCTGCCTGTGGTCACCACGGCCACGCCCAGGATACGCACGGCGGCCAGGGCCTCACCCAGCTGCAGGGCGGTGCCAGCGTTCAGACCCAGGGGCAGGGACACCTGGAATACCGGCACATTGCCGGCGGGCAGCAGGTGGCGCAGCGGAACCCAGGCGCCGTGGTCCAGACCGCGCTGCCCGTCTGTGCTGGTGGGCCAGCCGGCGACTGCCAACAGCTCGGCCACCTGGGCCGCCAGGGCGGGGTGGCCGGCCACGGGGTAGTGCAGCGCGTACAGCGGCGCGGGGAAGCCGCCGAAGTCGTGCACCGTCTCGGGCGCGGGGCTGGTGGACACGCGCACGCCACGGGTTTGCCAGTGTGGCGACACCACCAGCACGGCTTTGACGCCCTGCAACTGCTGGCCTGCGGCCCGCAGCAAGGGGCCTAGCCGGCCAGGCTCTAGCGCAAACGTGGGGGCGCCGTGGGAGATGAAGAAAACCGGAGCCAGGCTGGCGGTGGCAACGGCGCTGACAGGGGTGGCTGAGGTCATGGTGGTGTCCGGTGAAAGCATGGACTCCACTGTATCTATGGCTGTTGCGGAGATAAATGACCTGAAATAAGATTCATTGTTTCAGCGGGTAAGACAATGGACCGTTTCCTGGAGATGCAAACCTTCGCAGCTGTGGTGGATGCCGGCAGCTTTGTGAAGGCGGCCGACAGCCTGGGCTTGTCCAAGGCGGCGGTGTCGCGCTATGTGGCGGACCTGGAGGCCCGCCTGGGTGTACGCCTGCTGCAGCGCACCACCCGGCGCCTGTCGCTGACCGAGGCAGGCCAGGTGTTTTACGCACGCAGCAAGGAGCTGCTGGCCGGTGTGGACGAGGCCGAGGCGGAACTCACCTCGCGCAGCGGCGCGGCCAGCGGCCTGCTGCGCATCAACGCGCCGGTCACCTTTGGCATTCTGCACCTGGCGCCGCTGTGGGGGCTGTTTCGCAGCCAGTACCCGGATGTGGCGCTGGACCTGACCCTGGCCGACCGGGTGGTGGATCTGGTGGAGGAGGGCTACGACATGGCTATCCGCATTGCTACCCTGCCCAGCTCCACGCTGGTGAGCAAGCGCCTGGCCAGTACCCGCATGCTGCTGTGCGCGTCGCCTGCCTATCTGGCCGCGCATGGCACACCGCTGCATCCGCGCGAGCTGGCCCGGCATGCCGTCGTCGCCTATACCTATTGGGCGGCCAAGGACGAGTGGCATTTTGACGGCCCCGAGGGGCCGGTCAGCGTCACCACCCGGCCCTGCATCCATGCCAATAACGGTGACACCTGCCGCGCAGCGGCGCTGGCGCACCAGGGCATCATTCTGCAGCCGGGTTTTCTGGTGGGCGAAGACCTGGCCGCCGGTCGGCTGGTCGAGCTGCTGCCAGCCTATCGATCGCTGGATATGGGTATCTACGCGGTGTACCCCAGTCGCAAACATGTGCCGCCCAAGGTGCGGGCGCTGGTGGACTTTCTGGCGACGGCGTTTGCGCAGGTACGCGCTTGGTAATGTCGGTTGGGCCAGTTTGGCCGGTGTGATGGGCTGGGGAAGGCGGCCCTGTGTCCGCTGAAGGTTCAGTGTCAAAAAGGGCCGCTAGCGCACATTTTGTATGCGCAAGTAGCTACTAAAAACGTAGCGTTCGCACGGTGCCGCTTATGCGGGAACCAGCTGGTTGGCCGTGTCCAGGTTGCGCTGCATTGCCGGCAGCAGCTTGTCGGCAAGCAGTTTCAGCTCAGGGTCCTTGGCCGTTTTCTGGATCTTCTGCAGCAGCTCCACCGCGGTTTCGTGGCCACCCACGCCGACGCGCTTCAGGTACTGGCTGTCAAAGGTGTTGCCAGACAGCGCTTTCAGGGCGGTTTCCTTGGTCTTGTTCACCACGCCAACGCCTTGCGGAAGTTTCACGTTCTTGGCCGCACCCAGCTGCTCTACCTCGGTCAGAGCTTTGGTGTGTTCCTCCATGACGTCCTGGGCATACTTTTTCACATTGGCGTTCTGCGACTTTTCCAGGGCCAGCTTGGCGGCCTCTACTTCGGACCGCGTTGCTTGCGCCAAGTCGCCCAGCATGGCGCTGTCGGTGAAACTGAGTTTGCTGCTGTCTGCCGTGGCGCCGGGGGGGGTATCAGCCATGCTGGGCACACCCGTGGTTTGCGACCAGACCGGTGAGGCCGATAGTGCCAGGGCAGATACCGCCAGGCCGGCCAGCGCAAGTTGGGCTCGGCGCTTGCGAGGCGACCGTGTCTGCAGGGGGGGAGATGGGTGGAACATGGAATACCTCCTTCAATCGGTGGAATGAAGTTGCAGTGGCAGCACCCACGCACATCTTTTGCCTGGGCCGCATGCTGCAACGGCTAGGGTTTCAGTGTCCCTCCAGGGGTGGTCCATGTCCGCAGGAGGTTGCCCCCGTCCTGCGTAGGACATTTCTGGCGCGCGCCGCTCAGGCGGCAGCGTAGAACCGGTAAGTGTTCTTGCCCGCGCGCTTGGCCGCATACATGGCGGTGTCGGCGCTTTGGATCAGGGCCGCTGGCGTGGCGCCATCCTCCGGGTGGAGGGCAATGCCGATGGAAGCGCCAATCTGCACGGTTTGCCCCTGCAGTACGACGGGCGTGCGGATGGTGGCGACGATGCGGTTGGCGATCTGTGCCACGTCGTCCTGGTTCAGCGGGTTGTCCAGCAGGATGATGAACTCGTCACCGCCCAGACGGGCCACTGTGTCGTTTTGCCGTACCAGCGCTAGCAGCTTTTGCGCCACCAGTACCAGCAATTCGTCGCCCACGTCGTGGCCCAGTGTGTCATTCACGTGCTTAAACTGGTCCAGGTCCAGGAACATCAGGGCCAGCCGGCGTGGCTCGCGTGCGGTCTGGGTGATGAGCTGGCTGAGCCGGTCGGTCAGCAGCTGGCGGTTGGCCAGGTCGGTCAAAGGGTCGTGCAGCGCCAGGTGGCGGATGCGTTCGTCCTTGCGCCAGCGTTCGGTGATGTCGTTGAACACCGAGACATAGCGCGTAGCCGTGTCGGCCGAGCCCGGAATGGTAGTGATGCTCTGCCATTCCAGAAAGGCTTCGCCATTTTTGTGCCGGTTCCACAGCTCACCGGCCCAGTGGCCTTGCTGGGTCAGCGCGTGGCCAATGGCGGCGTAAAAGGCGTCGTCGTGGTGGTGCGAGCGCAGCAGCTGCGAGGGGCGGCCCACCACCTCGTCCGAGCTGTAGCCCGTGATGGCTGTGAAGGCCGGGTTGACCGACAGAATCATGCTGTCGGCATCGGTCACCATGATGCCGTTGACGGTGTTGCTGAACACGCTGGCGGCCAGCTTGAGCTCGCTCTCGGTGGTCTTGATGTAGGTCACATCGTTGACCAGCACAAAGAAGCCGGCCACTTCGCCCCGGTGGTTGTGGTCCGGGATGTAGTGGGTCAGGGTGTAGCCGGTGCTGCCGTCGGCCTTGGTCATGGCGCGTTCGAACCGTTGCCTCTCGCCGGCCAGGGCGCCCTGCACATAGGCTTCGTTCAGTTTCCACATGGCCGTGCCCAGCAGCTCCAGCATGGTGCTGCCGATCACGTCTTCGGATTGGATGTTGAACCATTCCAGGTAGGGCTTGTTGGCAAAGTGGCAGCGCAGGTTTTTGTCCCAGTAGGCGACCAGGCTGGGCATGGCGTCGGTGATGGTCTGTACAAAGCGTGCGCTCTCGGCCAGCTCGCGGGTTATTTCCTCGGCGCGCCGGCGTTCACCCAGCAGCTCCATCTCGATATTGTGGCGCTCCAGTGCCACGAAAAACACCCAGTAGTAGCAGTCTGCGCCGGCAAACATGCCACGCTGGCAGTTCACCATTACCGGGACGCTGGCCTTGTGGGCGTCCTGGATCTTGAGGTTCATTTCGCTGACCATGCCTTGGTTGCGCAGCAATGCCCATACATGCGTTTGTACAAAGATGCGGCTGGGCAGGGGGAGTAAATCTTCCAGCGCGCATTGCCTGAGCTGCTGCGCCGAGCGGCCCACCAGGCTGGCCAGACTGTGGTTGGCGGCCTGGATGTAGCCCGCGTGGTCGGTCACCAGAACTGCGCAGGGCAACTGGTCCAGCGTGTCCATCATGCTGTGGTGCTCTGGCGGGTGGATAGGCTTCTCCTGGTGCGATGTTTTGCGTTGTAGCTTATCCCAGTCCCGCCGCGTTCGGCCTTGCGCTGGAGGGTTACGGCAGAAAAATTGGGACCGCCCCTTGGAGCCAAATCCAGAGCCCAACCCATGGACCCCGAAGCCCTGCATGTGCTGCCCATGCCAATCCCTAAATTGCAAGTTTTTACATCCAGAGCGGAGCTGGGAACGCCTCCTATATATTGGGTATGAATCAGGCTTGCGGCGCAGTTGCTGTGTGCGCGGAATGCTACTAAAAGCGTAGTATTTCCACGGTCACCCCAGGGCTGCAACAGGAGTGGGCCATTGCTACCCAAGTCGATGCAAAACAGAGATACTGCTGCGGTCACCCAAGTGGGCAAGTCGCAGCCGGAGCAGTTCGGTACGGGGTTCTGGCCATCCATCATTCCGCGGGACAATGAATAAGAGCAGCATTCTGTTGGTCGACGATGACCCCGTCATCATCCATCGCATCAGCCGCATTCTTTCAGAGGTGGCTATGCTGCGTTTCGCTACCAATGGTGAAGTCGCCCTACGCCTGGCCCGTGAGGCCATGCCGGATCTGATTTTGCTGGACTCTGAAATGCCGGGCATGAGCGGCTTCGAGATATGTGAAATATTGAAGGCCGACCCCGAGTTTGCTGATGTGCCGGTAATCTTCGTCACCAGCCACAGCGATACGGCGGTGCATGTGGCGGGGCTGGAACTGGGGGCGGTGGACTTCATCGCCAAACCCATCAGCGAACCGCTGCTGTTGGCGCGAGTCAAAACCCAGTTGCGCATCAAACGCCTGACGGACGAACTGCGCCGTATTTCTACCGTGGACGCCTTGACGGGCTTGGCCAATCGCCGCCGCCTGGACGAACGCTTGGAGCGTGAATGGCTGCGCAGCATGCGTGACAAAGACCCCATCGCGCTGCTGCTGGTGGATGTGGATTTCTTCAAGCTCTTCAACGACCACTACGGCCACCCCGAGGGAGACGCCTGCCTGCAGGCCGTGGCGCGGGTGTTGATGGAAAGCTGCCAGCGCCCGGCCGATCTGGCGGCCCGTTATGGCGGTGAGGAGTTCGCGATTTTGCTGCCGCAAACCACGCTGGCCGGTGCCGAATTGGTGGCGCAGCGGGTGCTGGACGCCATGGCCCGCCAGGCTATGCCGCATGCGGCTTCATCGATCGCTGGCAACGTGACGGTGAGCGTGGGGATAGGCCATGTGGACGTGCCTGGCAGTGAGGGCCAGATGCGTGATCTGGTGGCTGCGGCGGACCAGGCCTTGTACGCAGCCAAGAGCGCGGGGAGGGCCCGAGCCTGGCATATGGCTGCTGAACCCCTGCAGCTGCCGGCACCCGGGGCTGCCATGCTTCGGCCACCCAGTGGCCCGGATGTACCGGCTACCTGACCATGCAGCCCGCCACCCTGTGGAAGTCCACCCAGGAATGGCTGCGCCAGCCCAAGGTACGGGCCAGGCTGGTTTTGCTGTTGGGGCTGGTATTGACCTGCTGGGCTACCCTGTGGCAAGCCCGGCAGAACGCGGCCAATGCAGCCAGCCACTTTGACAGCCTGGTTCAAAGTACCCTGGAGCAGTTGAACGACCGCCTGGGCATCTATGAATACGGACTGCGTGGCGCACGCGGTGCGGTACTGGGGGCCGGTTTCGACCGGCTGGACCGCCAGCATTTCCGTGAATATGCCGCGTCCCGGAATGTAGAAAAGGAGTTTCCGGGGGCCCGCGGCTTTGGCGTGATACGCCGGGTGGCGCAGGCGGACGAGGCGGCCTTTGTGGCGTCGGCCCAGCGCGATGGCTGGCCGGACTTCGCCGTGCGGCAGTTCAAGCCGAATGCGGGCGAGCGCTATGTCATCCAGTTTCTGGAGCCGATTGAGCGCAACCGAGTCGGCATAGGCATGGATGTGGCTTCCGACGTCAGCCGCAGATCAGCAGCCGACCAGGCCATGCGCACCGGCCAGGCAACCATTACCGAGCCCATCAGGCTGGTCCAGGACCCGGCCAATGCACCCAGTTCTTTTTTGCTGCTGCTGCCTATCTACCGGCCGGGTGCTTCCGTGGTGGACCCGGCGGCACGCGAGGCGGCTCTGGAGGGCTGGTCTTATGCGCCCTTGATGATCTCGGAGATGCTGCGCAATGTAGAAATACACCGCGACCAGCTGGTTCTTTCGCTCAGCGATGTATCGGACAAGGGAGAGCAGGTTTTTTACCGTTCATCCTCTGCGGAGCCCGTTCCGGACTCGCTGGGCCAGCGCACCTCTCTTTCCATTTATGGTCGCACCTGGGTGGTGGATGCCAAGGTTTTGCCGCCGTTTTTCGACCACCTGGACCCGCTGGACCCGCGCTGGGTGGCTCTGGCGGGTCTGGTGATGAGCATGCTGGTGGCGGCCCTGGTCGGTATCCGTCAGAAGGAGCTGGCGCAGGCCGAACTGGTGCGTCTGGAGCGTTCGCGCCGTGCCTCTATGGTGGACTATTCCGCCGATGCCATCGTGGGGGAGACGCTGGATGGCCGTGTGACTGACTGGAACCCGGCAGCCGAGCGCCTGTTTGGCTACACCGCAGAACAGGCCCAGGGCCAACTGCTGGCGGCGTTGCTGCTACCTCCGGAGCGGGCCCAGGAAGATGCCGACATTCTGACGCGTATATCCCATGGCGATGTGCTGCCGCTGTTTGACACGACGCGCATGCACCAGAACGGCAGCATGCTGGATGTGTCTGTGGCCGGGGCACCCATGCTGGGGGCTGACGGCCGCTGCATAGGCATTGTGAAAGTCATACGGGATATCGGGCCCACCAAGCGTGCCGAGCTGCGCGTGCGTGAGCTCAATGCCAGCCTGGAGCAGCAGGTGCTGGAGCGCACCGCATTGCTGGATGCGGCGCGCCGTGACCTGCGGCTGATTCTGGACGCCGTGCCTTCGCAGATCGGATACTGGGACAAAGGTTTGTTGAACCGCATGGCCAACGAGGCCTATCGCAACTGGTTTGGCATCGACCCCATGGCGTTGCGCGGCACACATATGCGTGACCTGCTTGGTCCCGACCTGTATGAGCGCAGCCGTCCTGCCCTGGAAGCCGCTTTGGGCGGCCAGCCCCAGAGCTTCTTCGAGCAGGAAATCCCCAGGCCGGGTGGTGGCAGCAAGCGGCATGCCCTGGTGAACTATCTGCCGGACATTGTGGATGGCGAGGTGCGTGGTCTTGTCACGCTGGTGCATGACGTGTCGGAGCTGATGGATGGCCGCCTGAAACTGGGCGCTTTGCAGCGCGAGAACGAGGCCCTGCTGCGAACCATCCACTTGCATGCGATTGTGTCGGTCACGGACCGCGCGGGCCGGATTACCGAGGTGAACGATGCGTTCTGCCTGGTGTCCGGCTATAGCCGCGAACAGCTGATAGGACAGAACCACCGGATGGTCAGATCCGGCGTGCACGAGCCGGATTTCTGGACGGTGATGTGGAACACCATCGCCAGTGGCCAGCCCTGGCGGGGCGAGATCTGCAATCGCGCCAAGGACGGCTCTGTCTATTGGCTGGGCAGTACGGTGGCGCCGTTTGTGGGGGCCGATGGGCAGGTGGAGAAATACATCGCGGTGGGTACCGACATCACTGCATCCAAGCTGGCGGAGCAGACCCTGCGTGCCAGCCAGGCTTTCCAGGAGCGTGCCAACCGTGTCGCCAAGATCGGCGCCTGGCAGGTGGACTTGGACCCGGTGCGGGTGGTCTGGTCGCCCCAGCTCAAGCTCATCCACGAGGTGCCGCCAGACTACCAACCGGGGCTGGAGGAGGGACTGAGCTTCTACCAGTCCGAGGAGCGGTTGCTCATCCAGCGCATGGTGGAGCGGTCCATGGCGTCCGGCGAGGGCTGGGATCTGGAGGTGCCGATGCAGACTGCTCGGGGGAGGCAAATCTGGGTGCGGATATTGGGCGAAGCAGAGATGGAGCAGGGACGCCCCGTGCGCCTGGTCGGCGTTTTGCAGGACATCACCACGCGCAAGCAGATTGAGAACACTCTGACCTACGAACGCCACCTGATGACATCGTTGTTGAACACGGTACCCGACCAGATTTACTTCAAGGACATGTCCAGCCGGTTTCTGCGCATCAATCCGGGCCTGGCCAAACGTTACGGGCTGCAAGACCCATCGGAAGCGATAGGTCTGTCGGACGCAGACTTCTTTACCCAGGAGCATGCCAACAGCACGGCGGCGGTGGAGCAGAGAATCATGGAGACTGGCACGCCCCTGATCGACCTGGAGGAGCAGGAGTTTTGGCCGGACCGGCCTCCGACCTGGAACCTGACGACCAAGATGCCCCTGCGCGACGTGCAGGGCAAGGTGATCGGCACCTTCGGTATCTCGCGTGACATCACCGCCCGCAAGAAAACCGAAGAACAGCTGCACGACACCAATCTGCGTTTTGAAATGGCGGCCGAAGGTGCAGGTCTGGGCGTGTGGGATCTGGATCTGGTCCATAACACCTTGAGCTGCGATGCGCGCGTGTACCAGCAGCTGGGGGTGGCCGCCGACACTGGCGAAGCGCCTGAGTCGCTCTGGGCGCGCTGTCTGCACCCGGAGGACCTGGCGCGCTACCAGTCCCATGTCGATGCGACGGTGCGTGGTGAACACCCCATGGACATTGAATTCCGCATCCTGCGCCCGGATGCCGAGGTGCGCTACATCAAGGCCGCGGGCCGCGTCTACCGCGATGCCTTGGGTACGCCGCTGCGTTTGACCGGGGTGAACCTGGACATCACCGAACGCAAGCGGGCCGAGCTGCTGCAGGTGGAGACCAACTCCTTGCTGCAGAACGTGCTGGAGTCCGCCTCCGAAGTGTCCATCATTGCTACCGACAACCAGTTGACCATCCGGGTGTTCAACGTTGGCGCCGAGCGCCTGCTGGGCTATTCCAGCGGCGAGATGGTGGGGCGTGAAACGCCCATGCTGATTCACGACCCCGAGGAGATCTGGGCGCGCAGCCAGGAGCTGAGCGACGAGGTGGGCCATCCGGTGCTGGGGGCCTCGGTATTTACCGAGCCGCTCAGCCTGCACCAGGCCCGCGAGTGGACCTATGTGCGCAAGGACGGCAGCCGGGTCACGGTGTCACAGGTGATTACTGCCATGCGTGCGGCCGATGGCAGCATCTTCGGCTACCTGGGCGTGGCCCACGATGTCACGCGGCAAAAGCAGGTGGAGCAATCGTTGCGCGATGCGATGCTCAAGGCCGAGCAGGCCAGCGTGGCGAAAAGCCAGTTCCTGGCGAACATGAGCCACGAGATACGCACACCCATGAACGCGGTGATGGGCCTGTCCTACCTGCTGGGGCATACGGTGCTGGACGAGGAGCAGGCCGCTTTCCTGGAAAAGATCAAGCTGGCCAGCCAGTCTCTGCTGGCCCTGATCAACGACGTGCTGGATCTGTCGAAGATCGAGGCCAATGAAATGGCGATAGAGCAGGTGCCGTTCGACCTGCACACATTGCTGCGCAATGTGTCCGACCTGATGGCCATGCAGGCCCATGCCAAGGGGCTGGAATTTCTGCTGGACTGGCCCGAGGATGTGCCGGATGTGGTGACGGGGGATGCCACGCGGCTGCAGCAGATCTTGACCAATTTGCTGAGCAATGCCGTCAAGTTCACCGAGCAAGGTCATGTGCGTTTGTCGCTGCAACGTTTGCCGGCGGGGGGCGACCGCATCCGCCTGCGGTTTTCCGTGCGTGACTCGGGTCTCGGCATTCCGCCGGCGGTGCAGGCGCGTCTGTTCGTGCCCTTTGTGCAGGCCGATGCCTCCACCACGCGCCGCTTTGGGGGCACCGGCCTGGGCTTGCACATCGTCAAGCATTTGGTCACGCTGATGGGCGGGCATCTGGGCCTGGAGAGTACCGAAGGCGTGGGCAGCGAGTTCTGGCTGGAGCTGGACTTTGGCGCGGTCGCCGCCGACGCGGCCAAGGGCCACAAACGCCAGCATGCGGTAGGCACGGGCCGTGGGCTGCTCGGCGTGCGGGTGCTGGTGGTGGATGACAGCGAGATCAATCTGGAGGTGGCCAAACGCGTTCTGGAACTGGACGGTGCGCTGGTCACCCTGGCGGCCAATGGGCGTGAAGCCATCGATATTCTGCGGGCCCAGCCTGAAGCCGTGGATGTGGTGCTGATGGATGTGCAGATGCCCGAGCTGGATGGCCTGAGCGCCACCCGCATCATCCGCCAGGAGCTGGGATTGACCCGCTTGCCGGTGATTGCCCTCACGGCCGGCGCCATGCTGGAGGAGCACCACCAAGCCCGGGCTGCCGGCATGGACGATTTCATCGCCAAGCCGTTCGATGTGCAGCACCTGAGGCGGACCATCCTGCGCCACGTGTCGGCTTTCGGCGGCGTACAGGTGGTGGTGCCGGAGGCACCGGTGGTCGCGGCCGCGGCCGGGCCGGCGCAGATCGACTGGCCCACGATACACGGGGTGGATGCCCAGGACGCCTATGCCCGCCTGGGGGGCGACTGGATGCTGTTTTATGCCATGCTCAAACGCCTGCTGCGGGAGTTTCACGTCACCAGCCTGGCACCTGTCGATGAGGACCTTGCCTCCTTGACCACCTTGGCGCAGCGCATGCACAAGTTGCGTGGCAGCGCCGGCATGCTGGGCGTGAATGCCGTGCAGCACCTCGCTGGCGAGGCTGAACAGGCCTGCGCGGAAGGACAAACCAAGAAAGCCCGGCAACTGCTGCGCAAGCTGGATGCGCAAATGGACAGCCTGCAGCAGAGTGCCGCCCCGTACCTGGACGCCTACGACAAGCTGGTGGATGCGGTGCCGGTCGAGTCGGGCCCGCCATTGGCCCCCGAGGATCTGGCCGGCCTGTGTGATCTGCTCCAGCAGCAGAACATGCTGGCCATCCAACGTTTTGAGGAACTGGCGGCGCAGATCAAGGCACTGCTGGGGCCAGAGCGCTTCGCCCGTTTGCGTGACGATATGGATAACCTGCAGTTCAATGACGCGGCCCAGGTTTTGGGCGCTTTGCGCGCCTGACGCGGCTGCTGCGTGGATGTTATCTATTCAGCCCTGGGCTCAGCCAGGCGCAGCACCTGGCCCGGCTTGGCCTGGGCCAGGGCCTTGCTGATGATCTTGTAGCTATCAAAGTCGAATGCGACCTGGCTGCCTTGCAGCAGCTCCTGCACTTCCTCTTCGTTGCGGGCCGTGCCCAAGTGGCACCAGGCGTGCAGCACATGCAGGTCATCCCCCTCGCGCAAGCCTATGGCGCCAGGGTAGGGCCAGCGCTTGACCTGGTGGCGGATCAGGGCGGTGCGCAGCGCCAGATTGTGCTGGGCCATGCTTTGTTCTCCCACGCAGGCCCCCGCGCACTGGCGGATTTGGTAGGCAAAGCAGGGCTTGCCGGATGCAATCTTTTCCAGGCCCAACACGGCCCGGCACAGGCGCTGCTCAGTGGCCAGGTCTTCCAGCAATTGCAAGGCCGCGCGGCGTGAGCGGAACGGCCCGAACAAGGTGTCCTGCACGCCCAGGCCTATGTCCGGCCCATTCACCAGGCGTGGCACCAGGGGCGTGTGCACAGAAGCAGGATCGTCCAGCCGCCAGGCGTGCAGATCGTTTTGCCGGCGCAGCTGCACATTCAGGCTGGGCTGGTGCTGTTTGACCAGGCGGGCCTCCAGTAGCAGGGCGCCGATTTCACCGGCGGTCTCCACCCAGTCGATGTCGGCCACCTGCTGGCTTAGTCGCATCTCCTTGGGGTTGGACAGCGCGGCGCTGAAATGCGCCAGCACGCGGCCGCGCAGGTTCTTGCTCTTGCCTATGTACAGCGGGTTGCGCTGCGCGTCCCAGAACAAGTAGACACCTGGCGTTTCGGGTATGCGGTCGATGTGCTCGGCGTCCAGCTGCGGCGGCACGGCGGGGCGGCCGGACAGGCTGGCTACCGCGTCCAGCAGGGTGGCGGGGGCGAATCGGGTTTGCAGCAGCTGCCAGAACTGCGCCAGCGCATCGGCATCGGCCAGCGCGCGGTGGCGCTCGGGCATGTGCAGGCCGTGGGTGGCCACCAGCGCGTCCAGGTTGTGCCGGGCCTGCTGGGGAAACAGCAGGCGCGACAGCTTCACGGTGCACAGCACGGGCGCCTGCCAGGCGATGCCGCAGGCCTTGAATTCGGCGCGCAGAAAGCCGTAGTCAAAGCGGGCGTTATGCGCCACGAAGAGCTTGCCGCGCAGCCGGTCCAGGATGTCGGCGGCCACGTCGGCAAAGCGGGGCTGGCCGGCCACCATGGCATCGGAGATTCCGGTCAGCTGCTGGATAAAGGCGGGGATGGGTGTGCCTGGGTCCAGCAGCTGGCTCCAGCGGCGCACATGCGGGCCGTCGACCTCCACAATGCCCACCTCGGTGATGTGGTCCCGCCCGGCAGTGCTGCCGGTGGTTTCAATGTCCACAAAGGCCAGAGGTGGGAAGTCGTTGCTACTCATGAGAAAAATCGGGCTCCAGCGCAGGTAGTACCTGCGCTGGCAGCTATGAAAAACGCAGCACGCAGGCTGCAGGCATCAACGCATATTACCGGTGTGTCCCAGCGAGTAGCGGCCGGGCTGGGGCCAGACGGTCAGGCCATGCGGCTCGGCGCCGACCTTGATGGACTTGACCGCGCCGCTGTCGGTGTCGAAGGCATACACCACGTCGTCGAAGCGGCCGGACAGCCACAGCGTCTTGCCGTCGGCGCTGACGTTGCCCATGTCCGGGCTGCCGCCGCCGGGGATGGGCCAGGTGGTCAGCACCTTGCGGGTGGCGAAGTCGATCACCGATACGCTGCCCTTGCCGCGGCGCATGCCGTGCACCATATTGCTGCCGCGGTTGGATACGTACAGCTTGCTGCCGTCGCGGCTGGGGTACAGGCCGTGCGCGCCCACGCCTGTGGGTACGGTGCCGATCTTGGTGAAGCTGTCGCCGTCCACCAGGTAGACGCCGTCGGCCATCATGTCGGCCACGTAGAAGACCTTGCCGTCGGGGGCGATGCGGATGTCTTGCGGCATGCCCTTCTTGTTCAGCTCCAGGTAGCCCACTACCTTGCGGTTCACCATGTCGATCTTGGCCAGCTTGCCGCCGAACTCGCAGGTAAACAGGGCGTAGCTGCCGTCGATGGCGAAGTCGGCGTGGTTGATGCCCTTGCACTCGGGCACGGACAGGCTGGATTTGAGCGCCATGGTGTGGGCGTCGCGGAAGTCCAGCCGCGCATGGGCCTCGGCCACCACGATGGCTTCTTTGCCATCGGGCGTGAAGTACATGTTGTAGGGGTCGTCCACCTCCACGTTCTTGCCGGGCTTGCCGGTGAGGGGGTCGATGGGGGTCAGGCTGCCGCTGTTTTTGCCTTCGGCGTTATTCGCCACCCACAGGGTTTGCAGGTCCCAGGAGGGCACCACGTGCTGGGGGCTTTGGCCCACGGGGAACTTGTCCACCACCTTCATGGTGGCTGGGTCGATCACATACACATCGTTGGAGCGCAGATTGGGCACGTAGATGCGCGGCAGTGCCTTGGCCACGGCCGGGCTCAGACGGTCGGTACCGGCCTCGCCGTACAGATTGCTGGCGTTGACCACCGGCGGCATGCCGGGGACGGTCTTGATCGACTGGGCCGAGGCAGCGACAGCCATGGCTGCGAGGGCCAGAGAGGTGAGTGAGGTTTTGAATTGCATGGTGGTTTCCTGTAGAGATGCCGGTCGCGCTAGTGGTTGCCTAGTGCGCGGCCGTGCTGGTTTTGAGGGACTGTATGGTTTTGCTGATGATGGCGTCTATGCCCAGCTGGCCCAGTTCGGCGCTGGCGCGGTGCGGGTCGCCGCCGTACACGCCATCGGCCAGGCCGAGCTTGGGACCGCTGCGCATTGCGTCCTGGCGCACCATCTGGGGCGCCACGGCCATCAGCAAGGCGGTGTCGGCCAGGCCGGCATGGGTGCCGATTTCATCGTCGCGTATGCCGTGCTGGCGCAGGATCTGGGCATAGCCGTCGGAGCTGGTGTCGTAGTACACCGGTGGCACCAGTGCTTGTGCCGTGGCGCCCCAGTTCTTGTTCAGCTGGGCCACCACTTGCTGGATGTCCTTTTGGTAGCCACCGTGGTCACCTAGAAAGACGATGTTCTTGAAGCCATGCACCTTGAAGCTGTTGGCGGCCGACTCCAGCGTTTTCTTGAACACATCGTCCGGTACGGTGATGGTGCCGGGGAAGCGCATGTGCGAAGACGTGGGCGCCGTACCGCCCTCCGGCACATAGGCGACGACGGGTGCCACCAGTGCGTTGCCCAGGCCTTCGGCGATACGCTGTGAAAGGATTTTGACCCGCGCGTTGTGCTTGCCCAGCGCCACATAGGGGCCGCTTTGCTCGGTGCCGCCAATGGGCACCAGGATGGTGGTTTTGCCGGCCTGCACCTGGTCGCGCAGCTCGGTCCAGGTCAGGTCTTCCAGAAACACGGTTTTGGGGGCTTGGGCCCACACCAGCGGTGCTGCCAGCAACAGGGCGGCACAGGCCAGTGTGTGGCGAAAGCGAAGATGCATACAAATCCTTTGGAACGTGTTTGGGGTCGGTGGCCACCACGCAGCGCAATGGGGGCACAGTGTGCAGGTTTTTGGGAACCATGGTCTTGCGGCAAGTCAAAACCCGGCTGTATACGGACAGACTGCGGTCAGCGGCATTGGTTCCGACCAGCCATATGCAGGCAAACGGGCTTTACGTGGTGGAGACTGACTATATTGGGACTATATTGATGGCATTTTCCCGCAGTCCAATCCCGGAGAACGCCATGCAACTTGAAGAAATTCTTGCCTCGGACACGCTGATTCCGTCCTTGCCCGCTACGGTGGCGCAGATTCTGGGTGAGTTTCAGAAGGAAGAGCCCGATGTGCGCCGCATCACCGAGCTGGTCTCCAGCGAGGTGGGGTTGACGGTGCGCATACTGCGGCTGCTGAACTCCGCCCGTTACGGCGGTGGGGGCCGCATTGGTACCGTGGAAGGGGCGATTCCGCTGCTGGGCCTGAAGGCCACCCACCAGTTGATCAGCGCTGCGGCGGTGGGCGGGGCCTTCAAGCAGGTGCCGGGCGTGGACATGGCCGACTTCTGGCGCCACAGCCTGGACGTGGCCAAGATCGCCCAGTCCTTGGCCGACTCCATGCGTATCGACAAGGGCCTGGCTTTCACCTCCGGCCTGCTGCACGGCGTGGGCGACTTGGTGATGAAGATCGCCATGCCCAACCAACCCTGCATGCAAGCCAGCTTTACCTCGGACGGCGACCGCCATGCCCGGCAAGTGGCCGAGCTGGGCTACTCCTACGCCGACGTGGGCGCCGCCTTTGCCGCCAAGTGGCATTTCCCGCAGGCCATCGTGGATGCCATCCAGCACCACCCCAACCCCAATGAAGACATAGACAGCGAAACCCTGGCCGGCATCGTCTACCTGGCCGCCTGGGGTAGCCTGGCCCATGAAATGGACCTGGACGCCCCGGCCCTGTTCGACAAATACCCCAGCCGCGTGGCTGAATCGATTGGCTTTGCCGACCAGGAAATGCTGTGCTCTGAAAACCCCATCGAATGGACCGGCCCGGCCGAAGCCGGCGACTTTGCTTGAGCTACGCCAGGGCCTGCTGCAGATACGTCCAGGCCAGGCCGGTTAGCCCGGCGGCCAGCACCACCGGGATCACGCCGCGTTTGAAGCGGAACAAGGCCAGTGCAGCGCCCATGCCGATAAGGGCCGAGGGCCACTCGAAGTGCCCGGACAGCCCTTGCGGCCACAGCACGTGGTAAGCAAAGAACACCGCCAGGTTCACGATCACCCCCACCACCGCCGCTGTGATACCTGTCAGTGGCGCGGTGAACTTCAAATTGCCGTGGGTCGATTCAATGAACGGCCCGCCCAGCAGAATGAACATGAACGAGGGCAGGAAGGTGAAGAAGGTCACCACGCTGGCCGCCGCCGCACCCGACAGCAGCAGCGCTTCTGGCCCGAACAGCGCCTTGCCCCAGCCGCCGACAAAGCCCACGAACGACACCACCATGATCAGCGGCCCCGGCGTGGTTTCGCCCAGTGCCAGGCCGTCCATCATCTGCGGCGCGCTCAGCCACTGGTAATGCTCCACCGCGCCCTGGAACACATAGGGCAGCACCGCATAGGCGCCGCCAAAGGTCAGTAAAGCCGCCTTGGTGAAGAACCAGCCCATCTGCGTCAGCACCGCGTCCCAGCCGTACAGCGCGGTGAGCGTGCCCATGGCGGCCAGCCACAGGCCCAGGCATACCGCCAGCACCTGGCCAAAGCGCCGCCAGGTGAACAGCGCGTGCGGCGGTGTGGGCGTATCGTCGTCAATGAGTGCGGGCCCGTATGAGGCACCAGCCTTGCCGTGGCCACCACTGCTGCTGAACTGCGCCGGTGCCAGCCGGCCACCCAGGTAACCTATGCTGCCGGCAGCCAGCACAATCAACGGAAACGGCAGTTGCAGCGCGAAGATGGCCACAAACGCCGCCACCGCGATGCCCCACAGCCAGGCATTCTTCAGCGCCCGTGAGCCCACCCGGTAAGCCGCATGCACCACCAGTGCGGTGACGGCCGGCTTGATGCCGTAGAACAGGCCGGCGATGGCCGGCACATGGCCGTAAGCCATATAGACCCAGGACAGGCCGATCAAAATGAACAGCGAGGGCAGCACAAACAGCACGCCCGCCACGATGCCGCCGCGCGTGCGGTGCAGCAGCCAGCCGATGTAGATGGCCAGTTGCTGGGCTTCCGGCCCGGGCAGCACCATGCAGTAGTTCAGCGCATGCAGAAAGCGCTTTTCCGATATCCAGCGGCGCCGCTCCACCAGCTCCTCGTGCATGATGGCAATCTGCCCGGCGGGGCCGCCAAAGCTGATGAAACCCAGCTTCAGCCAGTAGAGGAAGGCCTGGCCAAAGCTGACGGGCTGGGGGGGAGTTTGCGTATTCATGCGTCTGCTTTCATTGCGCTATACAGGCTGTCAAAAATCGGGAGGGACGCGGCCAGCAGCGCGTCGTCAGTGGCATGCAGGGCCTGCAGCCCGCGCACCAGGGCCTCAATGCCGGCGGCCTCGTCCACCGGGATGCCACCCACGTCGATGTAGTGCACCAGCGCAGCCAGGCGCTGGATGCCTGTGTCGGCATCCAAGCCAAAGCTGCGGGCCACCACCTCGAACGTCACCAGCGTGTCTACATGGCTGAACGTGGCGCCGTCGAAGTCGTAGCCCAGCGCGGAGGCCGGGCATTGCCGTGGATCTTCCAGCCAGACAAAGCGTGCGGCGGTATCCACAAAGCGCTGCACCAGCCAGGCGGTGGCCAGGCGGTCCACCCAGGGGCGTTGGCGCGTGGCCCAGGTACGGCCCTGGTAGTCGGCGCGCGCCAGCGGGGCAATGGTTGCTGCGCGCGGGCTGGGTTCGCCCGGCGAGAGCTGGCGTTCCAGCGCCTGGCGCAGCGCAGACAGCGCGGCCTCTGCCTGTGCTTGCGCGGGGCCGGGGAAGAAGTCAATGCCCTGCAGGGCTTGCAGCTGTTGCTCCAGGCTGCGCAGGGTCTTGCGCAGGGTGGCCGCCGGCGCGGTTCGCAGGCTGGAGCGCGTGTGCTGGACGGACTGCAGCAGCTCCGTGTACAGGGCGGACCTGTCAAACAGGGCCAGGAACTGGCTCTCTTGCGCTGCGTTGCGTGCCGTCAGCACCAGCATATGGACGGGCGCGCCAGTTTCCAGGATGGTGCGCTCCAGGTTCCAGAGCGACTGTGCCGTTGGCGCGGTGGCGGGCAGCAGGTACACCCCTTCGCGCAGCGTGCCCGCGCCAGTGGCCTTGAGTGCGCGCCATACCCGTACGCGCAGGGCGCTGGGGTGGGTGGGCAGGGTTGTCGTCAGCAGTAGCCAGGAATTCATGTATCAATCATCGCATTACGTGATGATTGATACAAGATTATTATGTAAGCCTCATCTGCTCTGTACCCACCATGTCGATCAAACCCGCTATTCCCGCCCTGGCTGCTGCACTGCTGTTTGGCGCCAGCACACCGTTGGCCAAGTTGCTGGTGGGCGACGTTACGCCTTTGCTCTTGGCGGGGCTTTTGTACCTGGGTAGCGGCCTGGGTCTGGGCGTGTTGCTGGGGTTGCGCAGCCTGCGGCAGCCGCAGAAGCTGCGCATTCCACGGGCCGAATGGCCCTGGCTGCTGGGTGCCATTGTGTTTGGCGGCGTGCTTGGGCCGGCACTGCTGATGCTGGGCCTGGCGCAGACCAGTGCTGCGTCGGCTTCCCTGCTGTTGAATGTAGAGGGCGTGCTGACCGCCCTGATTGCCTGGATGGTGTTCAAGGAGAACGCCGACCGCCAACTGGTGCTGGGCATGCTGGCCATTGTGCTGGGCGGCGTGCTGCTGGCCTGGGAGCCGGGCGGGCTGGGCTTTTCGCGCGGCGGCTTGTTCATCCTGGGCGCCTGCCTGTGCTGGGCTGTAGACAACAACCTGACCCGCAAAGTCTCCACTAACGACGCGATGCTGGTGGCCGGGCTCAAGGGCCTTCTGGCCGGCATCAGTAACACAGCGCTGGCCCTGGCCGGCGGTGCAGTCTTGCCGGCCGCAGGCGTATGGGGCTCCAGCATGTTGGTGGGTTTTTTGGGTTACGGCCTGAGCCTGACGCTGTTCGTGGTGGCGCTGCGCACCCTGGGCACGGCGCGCACTGGCGCATATTTCTCGGTGGCGCCGCTATTCGGCGTGGTGATTTCGCTGCTGCTGTGGCCGGGCTTGCCGGGGCCGTTGTTCTGGGCGGCTGCGGCGCTGATGGCCGTGGGCATCTGGCTGCATGTGCGCGAACGGCATGAGCATGCGCATACACACGAGGTGCTGGAGCACAGCCACACCCACCGGCACGATGCCCACCACCAGCACGCGCACAGCTTCGCCTGGAGCGGGCAGGGCGCCCATGCGCACCCGCACCGGCACGAGGCAATGACGCACAAGCACCCGCATTACCCGGACATTCACCACAGACATGTGCACCCCCATTGAATATGGGTTAAATAGGGCTCTGGCGCAGGCGGTACCTGCGCAAGTAGCTCCTATTTAAATAGCAAATCAAAACACCCGCACCCAGAACCAGTAGGCCGCCAGCAGCGCCAGCAGGGCCGAGCCGCCGCGCACCACCACGCGGCCGTACCAAGGTTGGTTGACGACAAGTTGGGACAGCAGCACCCAGGCGGTCACGGCGGTCAACTGGCCGGCCTCCACGCCCAGGTTGAAGCCGGCCAGCGCCCAGGGCAGCAGGCCGGACGGCGCGGCGGCCTCGATCAGCAGGCCGGCAAAGCCGTAACCATGGATCAGGCCAAAGCCCAGCGCCAGCCGCTCAGGCCGCAGCACCGGCACCGGGAAGATGTTCAGCAGGGCCGTCACCGCGATGGAGGCGGCGATGGCCGGCTCCACCCACACCGGCGAGGCCTGGCTCCAGCCAAAGGTGGCCAGCATCAGCGTGATGGAGTGGCCAATGGTGAAGGCGGTGATGGTGCGCAGCAGTGACCACCAGGGGCTGCGCTGTCCCGCCGTCGTGGCGCCCCGGCCCAGCCGCAAATGCAGCGGCAACACCAGGGCCAGCAGAAAGGCCATGTGGTCGTAGCCCTCCAGCAGGTGGTGCATGCCCAGGCCCAGGTAGTCGAGCACGGTGGCGGCGATGCCGCGCTGCGCGGTGGGACCAGTGGGAACGTTGGGGCTGGCGGAGTGGGTAGCTTGGCGCAGCTGCAGCGGCTGGGCTTGCTGGGGTGATGCTGTGGCCAGCAGGTCGTGGCCGTCCAGGGCGCCGGTGACGATCAGGCGGTGGTTAGCGTCCTGTTCGCGGAACAAGGTGTAGCGCCAGGCCAGGGCCGCGCCCGCAGCGCAGTGCGCCTGGGCAGCGGCGCGCAGGTAGGCGCCGTCGCTGCGCCGCTCCAGGCCGTCGTAGCGCCAGGTCAGCGGGCAGCCGGGGGCAGCTGTGTTCAGCCCGGTATGGGCTTGCAGCAGGGCCAGCACGGCGGGTGTGGCCGCCTGTATTTCAGCCCAGGTGAGCTGGCCGTCGGCATTGGCGTCCAGCGGCAGCAGCAGGTCCAGGTCTTTCAGAGCCACGGACAGGCGTAGGTTCAGCGCGGCATCCACCTGGCGCACGTCCAGGTAGGCGTCGCTGCCCTTGTGGGCCCAGGCGGGGGCGCTGCACAGCAGCAGGGCGCAGAGTAGCGTGAACAAGCGTTTCATCGTGCCTCCCCGGTGCTGCGGGCATCGACCAGGCCGATGCCGTGCATATCCGCCTGCAGCTGTTGCAGGGCCACCATGTCATGGGCTTGGCGGGCGCTTTGCAGGGCCACCCACCAGTCCACCGGTTCGCGCTGCAGGCCCAGGTTGCGGCGGGCGATGGCCAGGGCGCCGGGCGCGTCGTCGTCCAGCCACAGGGCCACCAGGGCTTGCTCGCGGCCGTGCAGCGTCAGGTCGTCGCCGCGCTGGGCGAGTTCGGCATTCCATTCGCGGATGGTCTGGCGCAGCGCCTGCCAGCTGGGGTCTTTCAGCCGGCGCAGGGCGGTGGCCTGGCGCAGCAGCACGGCATCGGTCAACGGCAGGGGCTTGAGCACGGCCAGGGCCTGGGCCGGCTTGCCGGTGCGCAGCAGCAGGTCGCTCAGGGCAATGCTGGTGTAGAGGTCGGGCTCGCTGTGCAGGCTGCTGCGGTAGGCGGCCTGGGCGGCGGTGTCATGGCCTGCGCGCTCCTCGCTCTCGGCCAGCAGGGACAGCAGCCAGCTGCGTTGGCCGGCATCCTGGGTTTGCGCCAGCAGGGCGTTCAGGCCGCTGCGCACAGCGGTGTTTTGGCCTTGCAGTGACTGGGTTTCCAGCACGCAGGCCTGGGCGTACATGTTCTGGCCGGCACGGGCTACCGCGTTGCATGCCAGCAGGGCCTGCGGGTACTGGCCGGACAGGCGCTCCAGCGCCGCCAGGTTCAGCCAGCCCTGGGCACTGCCAGGATCTCGCTTGAGGGCGGCCAGCAGCACGCTGCGCGATGCGGCGAATTCATGCCGGCCCTGCTGCACCGTGGCCTGCAGAATGGCCAGCTCCACCGGGGCATTCGGCTGGTTCCACCAGGGCGCCAACACGGCCTGGGCGCGGCCCCAGTAGCGGGTGTCGCCGCTTTGCCGGGCGGTGGCGATGTGGGCGCGGGCCTGGGCCGCTGCGGCCACCGGGTCGGCGGGCTGCGCCGGGGCCGACGCATTCGGCGCCGCCGGTCGTACACGGGTGATGGTGGGCAGGCGTTCCACCACCTCATCGCTCCGGCTGGGGTGCAGCTCGGTGGTGGCATGGGCGGCGCTGCACGCCAGCAGGCCGGCAAGCCACAGGAAGTTTATGAGGCGCATGGGTGTGCGGCGTCTGGTTTGCTATATAAACAGTAGCTGCTAGCGCAGGTATCTTCTGCGCTGCCGGCCACTTTCATGTAAATGTTGAAATGCCTTGCACCGCTGCCGCCAGGCTGGAACGGTGCAAGGCATTAGGCGGGTCAGATGTCCGCCGGTTCGTCCGAGTCGCTGGTGGCCAGCGTGGCGCTGCCCAGCACCAGCGGGTCGCTGCTGTCACTGGTCGTGGCGATCTGCCTTTGGGCGAACGAGATCACGTTGCCGACATTGGTTTCCGCCGCGACGGGCACGTCGGTGCCGGGCACGGTTTGCCCCAGGTCCGCGCCGCCGCCACCGCCTCCGCATCCCACCAGCAGGCCAACTGCGACCACGGTGGGGGCTATCCATTTGTACTGAGCCATGGTGTGTCCTTTCGTACTGCTAGGGGCTTAGTTGGAGCCAGCGTTGGGCGTGTTGAGGTAGGGGAAGCGCGTGAGGAAGGGCACGGTGGCCTGGTCCACGCCGTCGTGGATATTGGCCGACTGGGCGCCCAGTGGCACGCTGGATGCCTTGCAGGCCGACGTCAGGCTGGGCACGCCCGGCACGCTGTTCAAGCCCAGGCTGTTGTTGTCGCCGTTGATCACGCACAGGCCACCCAGCACGGCGACCAACGCGATGTCCACCACGTCATCCTTGGGGCGGCGGCCGTTGGGGAAGCCGGCCAGGTCCACGGCCTGGGCCAGATTGGCCGCGCCACCCACGCGCAGTACTTCACCGGCCACGCCCAGGCGGTTTTGCGTGGCGAAGGGCACGGGGCTGATGGCGGTGTTCAGGCGCAGCACTTCCGACGGCGTGGCGTTGGCCGGCTTGTTCACACCGGTGATGCCGGTCAAGAACACGGTGGCCAGGTCGGTGCGCGGCAGATTGGTGGGTGCCAGGGCGGTGGCGCTATTGGCCAGGGTGATGCCCAGCAGCGCCGGCAGCGTGGGGTTGGTCACATAGGTGAGGAACTGGCCGTCGTCCTGCGGCTTGGAGGCGTTGAACTTGTCCTTGTCGGGCAGGCCGATGACCAGCTCATTCACCAGCGGGTTGCCCAGGCGCGACACCTGGACCCAGGCGCCCCCGGCTTTCTCGCTGGCCTGGTGGCCCGATGGCGGCTTGCCGTTGAGCAGGCGGGCCTGGC
Source organism: Rhodoferax sp. GW821-FHT10B06 (assembly GCF_059415605.1). Lineage (NCBI taxonomy): Bacteria > Pseudomonadati > Pseudomonadota > Betaproteobacteria > Burkholderiales > Comamonadaceae > Rhodoferax > Rhodoferax sp. GW821-FHT10B06. The sequence continues at coordinate 27,267 of NZ_JBWKNO010000008.1, forward strand.
GCAGGCTGGCCGTGGTCCAGCCGCCGATGACGGTCTCGGAGCCGGCGGTCAGGCAGCCCTTGTTCACCTCGAGTGCGATGGTGGTGATATTGGTCTTTTGCACCGCAGCCTGGCCGCCTTGGCCCACGGCATCTTTGTTGTTCGGGTCGAGCAGGAAGGAGGCAGGTGCGTTCACCAGGTCAAACACCGGGCCCAGATTCACCGCAAAGCCGTCCTGGCGCTGGCCGACGAAGACTTTGCCGGTGTCCATGCCGGCGGGGCAGCCGGGGATCTTGATGTCGAAGATGTGCTTTTGCGCATAGGTCTCGTAGGCGGAGGCATTGCCCAGGGTCTTGGCGCCGATGTAGTCCACCGGCTTTTCAAATGTCTTGCTGCCGTCGGTCTTGGTCACGTCGGACACGGCGCCTTTGCGGCGGTCGCCGCGCACCACCTTGACGGTATAGCTTTCATTCAGGTTCAGGTTGGCGTCGTTCACATTGCTCACGCCGCCGGCCTGTATCAGCGGGATGGCGACGCTGGACGCGCCAATCGGCAGGGCCACGTTGTTGAGCTTGTTGTTGAAGCGGAACTGGAAGCTCATGTGCTCCTTGGCGTCGCCCACGTTGTCGATGTGGATCTCGTACAGCGCGTTGGGGTCCATGGAGAAGTAGTTGGGGCCACCGTACGGAGCCTGCAGCGGCTGGTAGTTGGCGATCATGGTCACGTAGTCCGAGCGGCCACCGCTGCCGTTGCTGGCCACGCCTTCGTAGCTGCGGAACATATAGAAGTCGGTGCCGTCCACCTTGGGCGAGGTGGTGATGAAAGGCGCTTCGCGGTGGCTGGATGCCAGCGCCGCGTTGCCGAGGGCCAGCAGTACACAGGCTGCTGTGATGGGGCCGCGTTTGAATTGCATGTTGTGCTCCTGAGGGTCATGTCCGTTGATGCCAAGCTGGCTTGCAGAGGCCCGGTACACGCTGGTACAGGACATCCATCACGGATACGCAGGAAACTTTGCTTTGGATTCACGCAGCATTTACCCGACCGCGTGAGTCGGGATTGTGTGCGGTTTGCTGATTGCTATTCTTTTAATAGCTGCCAGTGCAAGTATTGCCTGCGCTGGGGGCAGATTTTTGCGAGCTTTGGGCGGGCTCTCAGGCCGAGGCGTCTATCTTGTGTAGATAGGCCAGGGCGATGCGTGGCGCGGCGTTGAGCAGCTCGGCGATGTCGTTCACATCGTCTGGCAGGGCCGGGTTGTCCCAGCCGTGCATGGTGTGGCGGGCGACCCGCACGGCCAGCACCACATTGCGCACATTGGCCTGGTCGGCATGCTTGGCATCGCTGATGCGCACCAGCAGCGAGGGCAGGTGCCATAGCTTCATCAGGGCCAGGGCCAGGTCGTCCAGTTCGATGTTGAGCAGGCTTTGCTGGATGCTGGCGCTACGCAGGTTGGGGTCGGCTTTTTGGGCCTGGCGGATCTGCAGCTCCAGCGTGGGAGCGTGGCTCCACATCAGCATCTCGGCAAAGTCGTGCAGAAAGGCGGCGCGCTGGATCACGTCCACGTCCATGTCGTTGCGGTGCACGGCAAAGCCCAGGGCGAACAGGCGGGCCCGCTCTGCACGCTGCAGCAGCTCGCGCAGGCCGGCCAGCGCCTCGGGCTGGTCGTGCAGCCGGTCTTCGATGGTGGGTTGCAGGCCAAAGTGGCGGAAGAAGGGGGCGATGCCAGTCATCACCAGGGCGCTGGTGATGCTCTCGGTCTCGGTGAAGTCGCCGGGCCGGCGCTGCTTGGCTGCGTAGGCCATGAGCTTGATGGTCATCAGCGGGTCGGGCTGGATGGCCTCGGTCAGCATGGCGGCATCCACATCGTCTTCTATGGCGCGCAGCGCCTCCAGGGCCTGCGAGGTGGTGGCCAGCACGGGGATTTCGGCGTCGCAGAAATAGCGCGTCCAGGCGGCCAGGTCGGCCAGTGGCTCGGTCAGGTACGGGGTGGATTCAGGCATAGCCGCCAATGTACTGCAGCCACGCAAAGTCTGCCGAAGTTTGCGCTCAAACTGGCCGGCAGCGCAGGTAACACCTGCGTAAGCCGCTATCAAAATAGGAAAGCAGCCGTGCTGCGTTCAGCGCGGGCGGTGCATGCGAAACAGCTGTTCCGGCCCCACGCTGAAGTAGTCGGCCGGGCCGCCGCCGCGCAGGATGTGGCCGGCTGCGGCGGTGTCGTACACCCCGTTTTTCAGCAGGCTTTTGGCGATGTGCACGGCCACCACTTCGCCCAATACCAGCCAGGTGCTGATCTGCGCGCCGCTGGCGGCCTGCAGTTGCACGATCTGGGTGCAACGGCATTCGAAGGACACCGGGCTTTCTTGTACCCGGGGTACGGCCACTACGCGGCTGGGCGCGGGCGTCAGGCCGGCCAGTGCGAACTCGTTCACCTCGGGGGGCACGGCCTGGCAGGTTTTGTTCATGGCCTCGGCCAGGTCGCGGGTGGCCAGGTTCCAGACGAATTCGCGGGTCTGCTCGATGTTGCGCAGCGTGTCCTTGTAGCCCACGCTGGCAAAACCGATGATGGGCGGGATGTAGTTGAAGCCGTTGAAGAAGCTGTAGGGCGCCAGGTTCAGCGCGCCTTCGGCGTTGTGCGAGGCGATCCAGCCGATGGGGCGCGGCCCGACGATGGCATTGAACGGGTCGTGCGGCAAGCCATGACCCAGTCGGGGTTCGTAGAAGTGGATGCTGTCAGACATGTCGGTACTTTAAAAATATGATGATTAAGCCAATTCCATGGGCAAGAGGGGTGACGCTCACACTCTGTTACTTTTACGAATGTGGCAGTGCTCACTGGAAGGGCCAAATTAGCCAAGGGTAATCCCCGGTGAGTTGGCTAGAGGTTATTTGTAATATGAATGTGGGTCGGCGGCCTTGGCCAGCGGACCTGCACTGCCCCGCTACCGGGCGCCCTGTGTTCCGTACACGGGCGTGGGTGGCCGGCGCAGACACGTCAACCATAGTACAAGAGACGAAAGAGCACCATGCATTTTGCAAAACCAACCACCGCCGTGGCCAGTCTGGCTTTGGCATCCATGGGCTTGATGACCGCTGCTGCGGTGTCGGCCAAGGAAGTCACCGTCTGGGCCTGGGACCCGAACTTCAACATCGCCATCATGAAAGAGGCGGCGGCCCGTTACACGGCCAAGCACCCTGATGCGACGTTCAAGATCGTGGACATGTCCAAGGCGGACGTGGAGCAAAAGTTGCAGACCATGCTGGCTTCCGGCGTGACCAAGTCCTTGCCCGATGTGGTGCTGGTGGAAGACTACAACGCCCAAAAATACCTGCGCTCCTTCCCTGGGGCGTTCGAGCCCATGTCGGGCGTGGTGAATTACGCGGGCTTCGCCAAATACAAGGTGGACCTGATGACCATCGACGGCAAGACCTACGGCCTGCCGTTTGATTCGGGCGTGACCGGTATGTACTACCGCAAGGACTTGCTGGCCAAGGCCGGCTTTTCTGAGAAGGACATGGAGAACATCTCCTGGGACCGCTATATTGAAATCGGCAAGAAGGTCGTCGCCACCACCGGCAAGAAGATGCTGGGCATCGACCCTAATGACAACGGCCTGATCCGCGTGATGATGCAGTCCGCCGGCCGCTGGTACTTCGACAAAGACGGCAAGCTCGACATCAAGAACAACCCCGCCCTGAAGGCCGCGCTGGAAACCCAGGGCAAGTTGTTCAAGGCCGGCATCGTCAAACCCGTAACCAACTGGGCCGAATACGTGGGTGCGGTGAATAAGGGCGACGTGGCTTCCATCACCACCGGCGTGTGGATCACCGGTTCGGTCAAGTCTGAAAAAGGCCAGTCCGGCCAATGGGGCGTGGCGCCCACACCGGCGCTGGACATCCCGGGTGCCGGTCATGCGTCCAACCTGGGCGGCTCCAGCTGGTATGTGCTGAGCGGCGGCAAGGAGAAGGCACAGGCCATCGACTTCCTGAATGAAATCTACGCCAAGGACGTGGACTTCTACCAGAGCATCCTGACCGCACGTGGCGCTGTGGGCACGCTGCTGGCATCGCGTAACGGCAAGGCCTATGCCGAAGCTGATCCGTTCTTTGGCGGCGCCCAGGTGTGGCAGCGCTACAGCGACTGGCTGGGCAAGATCCCCAGCGTGAACTACGGCATCTACACCTACGAGGGTGATGCGGCTGTGTCGGCCCAGCTGCCGGCACTGAACCAGGGCGTGCCGGTGGACCAACTGTTGGACAAGATCCAGCAACAGCTGTCGGCGCAAATCAAGTAAGCATTTTTTGAGTGGGGGCGGCGCTGGCGCTGCCCCCGTGTGTATTGTTCCCGGGAGCCTTTATGCGGCAAGCAAGCAAGCCGAGTTCCAGCCGCTTCTTTGATATCAACGGATGGGCCTTCGTCTCCGTGGCGATGGCCTTGATCTCTGTCTTCATGCTGTACCCCATAGGCAAATCGCTATGGATGTCGGTGCAGTCTGGGCAGGGCACCATGACCAGGTTTGTGGGCCTGGGCAATGTGCAGCGTTTGCTGGACGACCCCATGTTCCTGCGGGCCTTGACCAATACCTCCATCTTTCTGGTGGTGCAGGTGCCCATCATGATCGTGCTGGCCCTGGTGATGGCCTCGTGCCTGAATATTCCCAACCTCAAGGGCCGCAGCCTGCTGCGCACCGCCGTATTTTTGCCCTGCGTGACTTCGCTGGTGGCGTATTCGGTGCTGTTCAAAAGCATGTTTTCTTACGATGGCGTGGTCAACAGCACGCTGATGGGGCTGGGCCTGGTTTCCGAGGCCGTGCCCTGGTTGACCGACCCGTTCTGGGCCCGCGTGGTGGTGATCGTCGCCATCACCTGGCGCTGGACTGGCTACAACATGATCTTCTATCTGGCGGCCATGCAGAACGTGGACAAGTCGATCTACGAGGCGGCACGCATCGACGGCATATCGGCCACACGGCGGTTCCTGTCGATCACCATTCCGGTGCTGAAGCCGGTGATTTTGTTCACCACGGTCACTTCCACCATCGGCACGCTGCAGATGTTCGACGAGGCCATGAACATCACCAACGGCGGGCCGGCGGACAGCACGCTGACGCTGTCGCTGTACATCTACAACCTGTCCTTTAAATACGTGCCTAACTTTGGCTACGCCGCCACGGTTTCCTATGTGATCGTGGTGCTGGTGGCGATTTTGGCCTTCATCCAGTTTTATGCAGCCCGGGAGCGCGAGCAATGAGCCAATGGAGCGGAAAGTTACGCACGGCCCTGGTGTATGGGTTCTTGTGGTTGATGGCGCTGCTGTCCATCTTCCCGTTTGTCTGGATGCTGATCAGCGCCACCAATGAAAGCCACGACATCACCAAAGGCAAGATGAGCTTTGGCAATGCGCTGGCCGAGAACTACCACAAGTTCGCCGAGCTGTTCGACGTGGGCCTGGTGTTCTGGAACTCCGGCAAGGTGGCGATTCTGGGCTCGTTCCTGACGCTGGCGGTATCGTCGTTGGCCGGCTATGGCTTCGAGATATTCCGTTCACCCGGCCGTGAGCGTGTCTACCAGGGCGTGCTGCTGTCGATGATGATTCCTTTCTCGGCGCTGATGATTCCGCTGTTCATCCTGCTGGCCTCGTTCGACATGCTGGACACGCACATGGCGGTGATCCTGCCGGGCATTGCGTCGGCGTACATGATTTTCTACTTTCGCCAGAACACCAAGTCCTTCCCGCTGGAGCTGCGCGACGCGGCGCGGGTGGATGGGCTGAAGGAATGGCAGATCTTTCTGTTCGTCTATCTGCCGGTGATGCGCTCCACCTACGCGGCGGCCTTCATCATCGTCTTCATGACCATCTGGAACAGTTTTCTGTGGCCGTTGATTGTGTTGCAGTCGGTTGAACTGAAGACCATCACCCTGGTGCTGTCGTCACTGGGCTCGTCGTATACGCCGGACTTCGGCGTGATCATGGTCGCCACCATCCTGGCCACCATTCCCACCCTGGTTGTTTTCTTTGCCATGCAGCGCCAGTTTGTTGAAGGCATGCTGGGCTCCGTTAAATAGGTTTTCCATATATGCGTACCGTGACTCCATTGACCGCCGGCTGGGTATTCCACGCCGATTTTTTCAGCGATCTGACCACCCAGCCCAAGGCGGGTGCCGCCGTTCGTCTGCCGCACAACGCGGTGGATCTGGACATGAACTACTTCGACGAGCGCAGCTTCCAGAAGGAATTCGGCTACCAGTACACATTGGCCTGGCAGCCCGGGTTTGCTGGCAAGGAAGTGACGCTGCAGTTTGACGGTGCCATGGCCAATACCGTGGTCTGGCTCAACGGCCACCAGGTGGCCAGCCACAAGGATGGTTACACCCCGTTCAAGGCGCGCCTGACCGACTATCTGCAAGAGGGTGACAACCTGCTGACCGTGAAGGTCGATGGCAGCGAGAACCCCGAGATCCCCCCCTTCGGCGGCCAGATCGACTACCTGACCTATGCCGGTATTTACCGTGACGTATGGCTGCAGGTGACGGACCCGGTGTCCATCGCCAACCTCAAGATTGAAACCAGCGGTGTGCTGAGCGACGCCAAGAGCGTGACTGTGGCCTGCAGTCTGGCCAACCCTCGTGGCCTGCCCATCAGCGGCAGCCTGCGCGCCGAGCTACTGGGTGCCGATGGCGCGGTGTTGCAGCAGACTTCTGTGCTGGTCGATAGCGACAAGGCCAGCCTGCGCTTTGACAACTTGGCTGGCCTGCAGCTGTGGACGCTGGACAGCCCTGTGCTGTACAGCGTGCGCCTGCATCTGGAGACCGCACAGGGCAGCGACAGCCTGGCATCGCGCTTCGGCTTCCGGACCGCGGAGTTCGGGGTGGATGGCTTCCGCCTGAATGGCGAGCTGTTGAAGATACGCGGCCTGAACCGCCACCAGTCCTTTCCCTACGTGGGCTACGCCATGGGCCGCCGCGCCCAGCAGAAGGACGCCGACGTGCTGAAGGACGTACTGAAGTGCAACCTGGTGCGCACCTCGCACTACCCGCAGTCCAGCTATTTCCTGGACCGCTGTGACGAGATCGGTCTGCTGGTGTTTGAAGAAATTCCGGGCTGGCAGCACATTGGCGGTGCGGCCTGGAAGGACGAGTCGGTGGAGAACGTGCGCCGTATGGTCGAGCGCGACTGGAACCACCCCTGCATCATCATGTGGGGCGTACGCATCAATGAGTCGCAGGACGACCACGACTTCTACACCCGCACCAACGCCATGGCCCGTGCGCTGGACGGTACGCGCCAGACTGGCGGTGTGCGCTACATCGAGAACAGCGAGCTGCTGGAAGACGTCTACACCGTCAACGACTTCTGCCACGTGGCCACGCCCGAATGGATGCGCGGCCAGCCACCCGCGCCGCTGCGGCCACCGCGTTATGTCACCGGCCTGGACAAGGATGTGCCTTACCTGGTGACAGAGTTCAACGGCCATATGTTCCCCACCAAGCGCATCGACCCCGAGGTGCGCCAGGCCGAGCATGTGACCCGCTACCTGGATGTGCTGAACAAGGCCTACGGCAACCCGCAGATTGCAGGCTCCATCGGCTGGTGCATGTTCGACTACAACACGCACAAGGACTTCGGCGCGGGCGACCGTATCTGCCACCACGGCGTGATGGACATCTTCCGCGAGCCCAAGTTTGCTGCCTTTGCCTACGCCAGCCAGTGCGCTCCGCAAGAGCAGGTGGTGCTGGAGCCCGTGACCTATTGGGCACGTGGCGAGAAGGACCGCTGCGAGGCCTTGCCCCTGATCGTGCTGACCAACTGCGACTATCTGGAATTCCAGTTCGGTAGCTTCCCGGCCATCCGTATCGACCCCGACCGTGCGCAGTACCCGCATCTGCCGCACGCGCCGGTGGTGATTGATAGCCGCCACGTCGACCCGCAGGAGCTGGGCGCCTGGGGCATGCAGTGGATGGACGGCCGCTTGACCGGCTATGTGGGCGGCAAGCCCGTCAAACAGGTGCTGCTCAGTGGCAACCCTCTGCCGACCACGTTGGAGGTGCAGGCCGACAGCAGCGAGCTGATCGCCGGCGAGAAGGATGCCGTGCGCTTCATCGTGCGTGCGCTGGACCAGCATGGCCGCGTGCTGCCGTTCCTGGATGATGTGGTGTCACTGCAGGTATCAGGTGGCGCCAGATTGCTAGGCCCTGCGGCCCTGGCATTCAAGGGCGGAGTCGCCGGTTTCTGGGTGGAGAGCACGGGCGAGCGCCGCGACAGCGTGGTGACCGTGTCCACGCAGCGCCTGGGCCTGCACACCACGACGCTCACCACATGCTGATGCAACTGGATTAAGAGGCAAAGCGCCTGCGGGAAATAAAAATGGCAGATGTCAAATTAAGCAACGTTAAAAAATCATTTGGCGGCACGCATGTGATCCGTGGTGTGGACCTGGAGATCAACAAGGGCGAGTTCGTCGTCTTCGTCGGGCCTTCCGGCTGTGGCAAGTCCACGCTGCTGCGCATGATCTCCGGCTTGGAGGACATTACCGACGGCGTGATGGAGATTGGCGGCCAGCGCGTGAACGAGGTGGACCCATCCAAGCGCGGCATTGCCATGGTGTTCCAGTCGTATGCGTTGTACCCGCACATGACGGTGCGCGAGAACATGGGCTTTGCGCTCAAGTTCGCCGGTGTGCCCAAGGCCGAGGTAGCCAGCAAGGTGGACGCCGCCGCCAAAATCCTGGGCCTGGGCCCGCTGATGGACCGCAAGCCCAAGGCTTTGTCCGGTGGCCAGCGCCAGCGCGTGGCCATAGGCCGTGCCATCGTGCGCGATCCCAAGGTGTTTTTGTTCGATGAGCCCTTGTCCAACCTGGACGCCGAGCTGCGCGTGCACATGCGCATCGAGATCGCGCGCCTGCACCGCGAGCTGGGCTCCACCATCGTGTACGTGACGCATGACCAGGTCGAGGCCATGACCCTGGCCAACAAGATCGTGGTGCTGCGTGCCGGCCTGATCGAGCAGGTAGGGGCGCCGCTGGAGGTATACGACAACCCGGCAAATACTTTTGTGGCCGGTTTCATCGGTTCGCCGAAGATGAATTTCTTTGACGGGCGGGTGCTGGGCAGCGATGGGCCGCTATGCCATGTGGCCCTGACCGGTTTTGGCGAGCTTGTGGTGTCCGTGCCCCTGAAGGGCACGGTGCCTGCGGTGGGCACCGAGGTGCAACTGGGCGTGCGCCCCGAGCATTTCCGCGAGGATGGCGATGGCCGCCTGCCACTGACCATCGACATGCTGGAACACCTGGGCGGCGAAACCTTTGCCTATGCACGTTCCGCCGCGGGCGGCACCATCGTCATCAAGACCGAGCATGGCCGGGCACTGAAGACCGGCCAGGCTTATGAGGCCTGCTTCCAGACGCGCCTATCATTGCTCTTTGACAAGCCCGGTAATCGCATTTATTAGGTATTTATTAGGCATTTACGAGGCGCCATGAGGCGCGGCACCCTGCATGCATCCTGTACTTCCCCATTCTGCTTCGATGTATACCGGCCGTAACCTGCACGGCCAAGTGGTGAGTGAGTTGGGTAAGCGTATCGTCGGCGGCATCTATCCCGCCGAGGCGCTATTACCTAATGAAGAGCAGCTGTGCCAGGAGCTGCAGGTCAGTCGCACGGCGCTGCGCGAGGCCGTCAAGGTATTGGCGGCCAAGGGATTGCTGGAGTCGCGCCCGCGCATCGGTACCCGTGTACGTAACCGCGAGTTGTGGAACCTGCTGGACCCGGACATTTTGGCCTGGCGCTGTGCGATCGGGGCCGATGCCGAGTTTTTGCGCCACCTGACCGAGTTGCGTGAAATCATCGAACCGGCGGCCGCCTCGCTGGCGGCTGCCAGCCGCAGCCCGGAACAGCTGGTGGTGATACGCGCGGCCTTGAAGTCCATGGAGGCTTGCACCTCCATCGGCGAATGGGTGGAGGCTGACCTGGCTTTTCACACCGCCATCCTGAAAGCCACCAACAACCCCTTGCTGATGCCGCTGGCCGCCATCATCGGCAGTGCGTTGGAGTCCTTGTTGGATATTACGGCGCGCAATGCCGGCGATTTCAAGAATGCCCTGCCCGAGCACCAGAAGGTGTTTGCCGCCATCGAGGAGGGCGATTCGCAGGACGCCCTGCATCGCATGGCCGGCATGCTGTCGGACACGCGGGCGCTGATGAAGCGCTCGGTCTTGTTCTAAGGCGCGGCCGCGTCGACGCTGATGGTTTTACTATTTAGCTATTAAAAATATAGCTGCCAGCGCAGATTTTTATTGCGCTAGGGCGCGATTTCATTGTTTTTTCTAAATTTCGTAACGCGGCGGTAACTTGCATGTGACGGAGCGCCGAGTTCTCTACAATCGCGCCATTCGAAATTATTTCGACACCCCACACACCATGCCCCGTTGCTACCCAGACCAACAACAACACCGTCGCGCGGCAGGCATGTGCAGCGACGTCCAAGGCCAGGCCCTTGGACGCGCAGACCCGGTTTTAACCTTCGGAGTCTTCCCATGTCTGCACTATTCAGCCCGACCGCCCTGGTCGTACCCTTTGAACAACTGAGAATGGACGACGTCGAGTCGGTGGGTGGCAAGAACGCCAGCCTCGGCGAGATGATTTCCCAGCTGCCCACGGGCGTGCGGGTACCTACCGGATTTGCCACCACGGCGCATGCCTTCCGGGCCTTTCTGGCGCATGACGGCTTGGCCGACAAGATCAGTGCCCGCCTGGCGCGCCTAGATATTGAAGATGTGCGCGCCCTGGCCGTGGCCGGTGCAGAAATCCGTGCCATGGTGGAAGCCCAGCCTTTCCCGGCCGATCTGCAAGCGGCCATTACCGAGGCTTTTGCCAAGCTGAGCGCGGGCAACCCCGAGGCTTCGTTTGCCGTGCGTTCCTCGGCCACGGCCGAAGACTTGCCGGACGCCTCGTTCGCGGGCCAGCAGGAAACCTTCCTGAACGTGGTCGGCATCGACGACGTGCTGCACAAGATGAAAGAGGTGTTTGCCTCTTTGTACAACGACCGCGCCATCAGCTATCGCGTGCACAAGGGCTTTGCCCACGACATCGTGGCCCTGAGTGCCGGCGTGCAGCGCATGGTGCGCTCCGACCTGGGCGCTGCCGGGGTCATGTTCACCATCGACACCGAATCCGGCCTCGACCAGGTGGTGTTCATCACCAGCAGCTACGGCCTGGGCGAAACGGTGGTGCAGGGCGCCGTGAACCCGGACGAGTTCTATGTGCACAAGCCCATGCTGCAGGCTGGCAAGCGCGCGTTGATCCGCCGCAACCTGGGCTCCAAGATGGTCCAGATGGAATTCACCACCGCAGCCGAAAAGGCCGCCACCGGCAAGCTGGTGAAGACCACTGACGTACCTACCGAGCAGCGCAACCGCTATTCGCTGACCGACACCGAAGTCGAACAATTGGCCCATTACGCCCTGGTGATTGAGCAGCATTACGGCCGCCCGATGGACATCGAATGGGGCAAGGACGGCACCGACGGCCTGCTCTACATCCTGCAGGCGCGCCCTGAAACCGTCAAGAGCCAGCAGAAAGACAAGGCCGAGCTGCGCTACAAACTCAAAGGCAAAAGCGCCATCCTGGCCGAAGGCCGCGCGATTGGCCAGAAGATCGGTACCGGCCCGGTGCGCCTGGTGCACAGCATCAGCCAAATGGACGAAGTCCAGCCCGGCGATGTACTGGTGACCGACATGACCGACCCGAACTGGGAGCCGGTGATGAAGCGCGCCAGTGCCATCGTCACCAACCGTGGTGGCCGTACCTGCCATGCCGCCATCATTGCGCGTGAACTGGGCATTCCAGCGGTGGTAGGTTGCGGCGACGCGACCGAAAAGCTCAAGACCGGCACCCTGGTGACCGTGAGCTGCGCAGAGGGTGATACCGGCCTGATCTACGACGGCCTGCTGGAAACCGAGGTGACCGAAGTCGAGCGCGGCGCCATGCCCGAGATCAAGACCAAGATCATGATGAATGTGGGCAATCCCCAGCTGGCCTTCGACTTCTGCCAGTTGCCCAACCAGGGCGTGGGCCTGGCCCGGCTGGAGTTCATCATCAATAACAACATCGGCGTGCACCCCAAGGCCATCCTGGATTACCCGAACATCGATAGCGACTTGAAGAAAGCCGTCGAGTCTGTGGCCCGCGGCCACGCCTCGCCACGCGCCTTCTATGTGGACAAGGTAGCCGAGGGCGTGGCAACGATTGCCGCCGCCTTCTGGCCCAAGCCGGTGATCGTGCGCCTGTCGGACTTCAAGTCCAACGAATACCGCAAGCTGATTGGCGGCAGCCGCTACGAGCCGGAAGAAGAAAACCCCATGCTGGGCTTCCGCGGCGCGGCGCGTTACATCAGTGCCGATTTCGGCGAAGCCTTCGCCATGGAGTGTGCCGCGCTGAAGCGTGTGCGCCAGGACATGGGCTTGAGCAATGTGCAGGTGATGGTGCCCTTTGTGCGCACCCTGGGCCAGGCCGAGAAGGTCACCAAGTTGCTGGCCCAGCACGGCCTGCAGCGTGGTCAGGATGGCTTGAAGGTCATCATGATGTGCGAGGTGCCCAGCAATGCGATCCTGGCGGACGAGTTCCTGCAGTACTTCGATGGCTTCTCGATCGGCTCCAACGACCTGACCCAGCTGACCCTGGGTCTGGACCGGGATTCTGGTTTGGAATTGCTGGCCGCCGACTTCGACGAACGTGATCCGGCCGTCAAAGCCATGCTGAGCCGTGCCATCACCGCCTGCAAGGCGCAGGGCAAGTACGTTGGCATTTGCGGCCAAGGCCCTAGCGACCACCCCGACTTCGCCCAGTGGCTGGCCGACCAGGGTATCGAATCGATCTCGCTGAACCCCGACAGCGTGGTGGCGACCTGGAAGCAACTCGCAGGCTCCTAGGGCTGTTGCGGATAGGCCCGGGCCTGCGCCTGGGCTAGGATGAAGGACCCACCAAGGTCGCAATGTCTGCGGCTTTGCGGTGGGTCTTTTTCTATCTGCTGTGCACGTATCTCCACTGGCCACACTTCCCCGCTTTGACCGTTTGCGCACTGGCTTGCTGGTGCTGTGGACGTTGCTGTCGTTTGGCGTGGTGTTCTTCGCACGCGACCTGAGCTGGGTGGTGGCGGGTTGGCCATTCAATTATTGGTTTAGTGCCCAAGGCGTGGTGCTGTGCTATTTGCTCATCGTCGGCCTCTATGCCTGGCGCAGGCGCGGTGTGGGGGCCGACCAGGAGGTGGCGGCGTCCGTCCAGGCAAGCTATCGCCGGGGACTACACCGCAATTTCTCGCTGTATGTGGCGTGTGTGCTGTGTTTTCTGGCGCTCATGGCCTGGGCGGAGCACCAAGGTTTGTCGCGCTACTGGATAGGCGGCATTTTCCTGTTCGCCACGTTGGCGCTGTATGCGAGCATCGGCATCTACTGCCGTACCTCGGACCCTTCGGAATACTTTGTGGCAGGGCGGCGCATTCCGGCTGTCTATAACGGCATGGCAACTGCTGCCGACTGGATGAGTGCTGCATCCTTTATTGGCTTGGCAGGTGGCTTGTACCTGAATGGTTTTTCGGGGCCGGACGGGCAGCCGGGTGGGTTGGCATACATGATGGGCTGGACGGGCGGCTTTTGCCTGGTGGCCTTGCTGATCGCACCGCGCTTGCGTCGCCTGCAGCTCTATACCGTGCCTGACTTTTTTGGTCAGCGCTATGGAGGGCATTGGCCGCGCTGGATTGCCGCCGGAGCGGCCGTAGTGTGCTCGTTCACCTATGTGGTGGCGCAGATTTACGCCGTGGGTTTGATCACCTCCCGTTTGACCGGGGTGCAGTTCGAGATCGGCATTTTGCTGGGCCTGGGGGGGGTGCTGGTGTGCTCGTTCTTGGGAGGTATGCGTGCGGTGACCTGGACCCAGGTGGCGCAGTACGTGATCTTGATCCTGGCATTTTTGATCCCCGTGTCCTGGCTGGCCTATAAGCAGTTGGGTAATCCTTTGGCGACCTTGGTTTATGGTCAGCAACTGCCCAAGATTGCCGCCTTGGAAAAGCAACTTACCGAGTCTCCTGCGGAGACGGCCGTGCTTGCCGAATACAGCCGCAGGGCGGCGCGGTATGAGCAAATGTTGCTCGATGTGCCTAGGACCTTGGAGCAGGAGCGTCTGGCTGCGCAGGCGCATCTGCGGCAGTTGAAGGCCGACCGCGCGGATACGGCGCTGGTGCGCAAGGCCGCGCGTGAACTGGCCATACTGCCGTCCGACGTAGCTTCTGCGCGTGAGCAGTGGAGCAGGGCCCGGCAAGACAATCTGGACCGAGCCCGACCGCTGGCTGGCATGTCCCCGCATGCCCAGGTGTTTGCCGGCAACCCGGACGGAGCTCCTGCCGAGGTGGCCTTGTTCAACACCAGTCGTTTGAACTTCCTGGCGCTGGTGTTTTGCCTGATGACTGGCACCGCGGGTCTGCCGCATTTGTTGACGCGCTTCTACACCACGCCCTCGGTGGCCGAGGCCCGTAGTTCGGTGGCGTGGTCGCTGCTGTTCATTGCCTTGTTGTATCTGGCGGCGCCGGCTCTGGCGGTGCTGGTCAAATTCGAGGTGATGAGCCATCTGGTGGGCCAAAGCTTTGAAAGCCTGCCGACCTGGATAGCCCAGTGGGCCCAGGTGGATCCCGGTTTGCTGGCTGTGAACGATGTCAACGGCGACCATGTGCTGCAATTCGCAGAATTGAAGCTAGGGGCGGACTTGGTGATGCTTGCCACCCCCGAGCTGGGCGGTTTGCCCTATGTCGTGTCTGGCCTAGTGGCGGCAGGAGGCTTGGCCGCGGCCTTGTCCACGGCCGACGGCCTGTTGCTGACCATGGGTAATGCCCTGGCCCATGATTTGTATCTGGAGGGAAAGGGGGGGCGGTCCGATCCCATGGTGCGGGTGCTGTTGTCCAAGTTCGCTTTGCTGCTGCTAGCCCTGGTGGCGGCCTACGTGGCGGCGCAGAAGCCTGCGAATATTCTGGTTTTGGTATCGGCCTCTTTTTCTCTGGCGGCAGCGGCCTTTTTCCCGGCCATGGTGGCGGGTATCTTTTGGCAGGGCGCGACCCGTGCGGGAGCAGTGGCCGGCATGCTGGTGGGCTTGGTGGTCACCACGGGGTATATGGGCTTGAATGCATCCGTTGTGCGGGTGTTCCTCGGTCTGCATGAAAGCGGCCTGTGGTGGGGCATCCAGCCGGTTTCCGCAGGGGTGTTCGGGCTGCCCGCCGGTGCGCTGACGGTCTGGTTGGTCAGCCTCTTGTCGAGGCAACAGGCTGGGGGTGCAAAAGCCGCGCTATAATACTTGGCTTTGCCCTTGCTACACCACTACAGACGCAGTGGGTGGCTTTACATCCTTAAGGAGAAATATGCGTCATTACGAAATCATTTTGATGATCCACCCGGATCAAAGCGAACAGGTTCCAGCCATGCTGGAGCGCTACAAGGGCATGATCACTGCCGGCGGCGGCAAGATCCACCGCGTGGAAGACTGGGGCCGCCGTCAACTGGTGTACCTGATCAACAAGCTGGCCAAGGCCCACTACCTGTGCGTCAACATCGAAGCCGACCAAGCCATCATGGCTGAACTGGAACACGCGTTCAAGTTCAACGACGCCGTGCTGCGCCACCTGACCGTGGTGATGAAGAAGGCCGAAACCGGCCCATCTTCGATGATGAAGACCGTTGAGCGCGAAGAAGCCCGCAAGACGCAACAGGCGGAGTACGCAGCCCACTAAGGTGGTGTGCTTACGCGGAGTCACCGAACGGAGTGAACCACGTTGTTTTGACGGCCTGTATTGCAGAGCTTAAAAATCTGCGCTACACGCCCGCCGGGCTGCCGGCCCTGGATATGGTGCTCGAACACGAGTCCAGTCTGGAGCAAGCAGGCCACACACGGCAAATCAAACTCGTGGTCAAGGCAATTGCCTTTGGCGCGATAGCCGAGCGAATCCAGCAGCAGCCTTTGGGCAGCCGTTGGCAATTCACCGGTTTTCTAGCCAGTCCCCGATTGGGTAAAAACCCCGCGCTCCATATTCAAGAATTTCAACCAGATTAATTCAGGAGTCCATCATGGCCGGACCAAAACGTTTCAATAACAAAGACAAGCGCCCGAAGCGCAACACCCAGTCCCTGCTGTTCAAGCGCAAGCGCTTCTGCCGCTTCACCGTGACCGGTGTGGAACAGATCGACTACAAGGACATCGACACGCTGCGCGATTTCATTGCTGAAAACGGCAAGATCATTCCCGCACGCCTGACCGGCACCCGCGCGATTTTCCAGCGCCAGCTCAACACCGCTATCAAGCGTGCGCGTTTCCTCGCCATGCTGCCGTACAGCGACCAGCACCGCATCTAAGGAAGTACGAACATGCAAATCATTCTGCTCGACAAGGTTGTGAACCTTGGAAACCTCGGCGACATCGTTAAGGTCAAAGACGGCTACGCCCGTAACTTCCTGATCCCTTCTGGCCGCGCACGTCGCGCTACCGCTTTGGCCAAGGCCGAGTTCGAAGCCAAGCGCGCCGAATTGGAAAAGGCTGCTGCTGCCAAGCTGGCTGAGTCGCAAGCTCTGGGCGCAAAGCTCGGCGGCACGACCATCAAGCTGACGCAAAAAGCCGGTGTGGATGGCCGTCTGTTTGGTTCCGTGACCAACGCCGACATCGCCGAAGAGCTGGGCAAGCAAGGCTACAAGGTTGCCAAGGCCCAGGTTCGCCTGCCCAACGGCATGATCAAGACCATCGGCGACAACACCGTGAACGTGGCTTTGCACACCGACGTGGTTGTGGAAATCACCGTTTCCGTCTACGGCGAAACCGCTTAATTAGCGTTTCTCTGTAAGAGGCCGCCAGGGCGTAAGCTCTGGCGGCCTTTTCCTTTGGCGCCGGGCTTTATACCGGGTTGTCCAGAGCTTATCCACGGCTTGCGCACAGACTTGTGCCTGGCCGTTCCCGGCGCCACCGCGTAGCATCCAGCCTCACCCCAGGAAGCAAGCCCCCATGTCTGCCGTTTTCCCCCCTTTGGACGAGTCCCCCAGCCACGACCGCGAAATTGCGCAGTTGCGCATTCCTCCCCATTCCATCGAGGCCGAATCCAGCGTGCTGGGTGGCCTGCTGCTGGACAACAACGCCTGGGACCGGGTGGGAGACTTGCTCAAGGACGATGACTTTTACCGTTACGAGCACCGGCTGATCTTTACCGCAGTGCGCGAGCTGATCAACGCCAGCAAGCCGGCCGACGTGATCACCGTGTTCGAGCGGCTGCAGGTAATCGGCAAGTCCGACGAAGTAGGGGGCTTGGCCTACCTGAACTCGCTGGCGCAGTACGTGCCTAGTGCCAGCAATATCCGCCGCTATGCTGAAATCGTGCGTGAGCGCGGCGTGCTGCGCAAATTGGTCACGGTCAGCGATGAGATCGCCACCAATGCCTTTAACACCCAGGGCCGGCCGGTGGAGAAGATCCTCGATGAGGCCCAGCAGAAGATCTTCAATATCGGCGAAGAAGGTGCGCGCAGCAAACAGGGCTTCCAGGCCATGGACACCCTGGTGGTCGACTTGCTGGACCGCGTGCAGGAGATGGCTGACAGTGCTGGCGACGTGACCGGTGTGGCCACGGGTTTTCCTGACCTGGACCGCATGACCTCTGGCCTGCAGCCGGGCGATATGATTGTGCTTGCAGCGCGTCCGTCCATGGGTAAGACGGCTTTCGCGGTGAACATCGCCGAACACGTGGCGCTCAACGAGGGCTTGCCGGTTGCCATCTTCTCGATGGAAATGGGTGCATCCCAGTTGGCTGTGCGTATCGTGGGCTCGATCGGCCGCGTCGACCAGGGTCATTTGCGCACCGGCAAGCTGACCGACGAGGAATGGCCGCGCCTGGCCGAGGCGGTGGAGCGCCTGCGTACGGTGTCGTTGCATATCGATGAAACCCCGGGCCTGTCTCCCAGCGAGCTGCGTGCCAACTCGCGCCGCCTGGCGCGCCAGTGCGGCAAGCTGGGCCTGATCGTGGTCGATTACTTGCAGCTGATGAGTGGCTCCAGCTCCAGCGGAGGTAGCGACAACCGCGCCACCGAACTGGGCGAAATCTCGCGCGGCTTGAAGATGCTGGCCAGAGAATTGCAATGCCCGGTGATCGCCTTGTCCCAGCTCAACCGTTCGGTGGAGCAACGTCCGGACAAACGTCCCATGATGAGTGACTTGCGTGAATCCGGCGCCATCGAGCAGGATGCGGACATCATCATGTTCATTTACCGCGACGAGTACTACACCAAGGACGCGTGTAAAGAGCCGGGCGTGGCTGAGGTCATCATCGCCAAGCATCGTAACGGGCCCGTCGGCACCGTCAAGCTGGCGTTCTTGCGCAATATCACCAAGTTTGAAAGCCTGGCCAGCGGCTATGGCAGTGACGGCTACTAAGATGAATCACTCTGAAATTGATAGCGCCTTGCGCAGGTTTGATGCGCGCCACAGCCATTTTTTACGTAAAACACCGTTGTGGAAGCTATCCGGCGCAGCGCTGGGCCTGGGCTGTGCCGAGGTCTGGCTCAAGCTGGAACACACCCAGGTGGGCGGCAGCTTCAAGGCCCGTGGCATGCTGAACCGCCTGCTGGCCAACACCATCCCTGAAGCGGGTGTGGTGATCGCCTCGGGCGGCAACGCGGGCATTGCCACGGCCGCTGCGGCCCAGGCTTTGGGCGTGCGCTGCGAGGTATTTGTGCCCACGGTCTCGCCCGAGGCCAAGCGCGCCCGCTTGCGCGATCTGGGGGCCGAGGTAGTGGTGACCGGGGCGGTGTATGCGGAGGCTTTCGAGGCCTGCATGGCGCGCCAGCAGATCACCGGCGCCCTGTTGACCCATGCCTACGACCAGCCGGAAGTGCTGGCTGGTGCCGGCACCCTGGCCCACGAGATGGAAGCCCAGGGCGGTCTGCCCGACAGCGTGTTGGTCAGCGTGGGCGGCGGGGGCCTGATCGGCGGCGTGGCGGCCTGGTTTGAGCAGCGTAGCCGCGTGGTAGCCCTGGAGCCTGCCTTGGCGCCAACGCTGTACCGTGCGCGTCAAGCGGGTGAACCGGTGGATGTTGCAGTGGG
Organism: Rhodoferax sp. GW821-FHT10B06; assembly: GCF_059415605.1. Lineage (NCBI taxonomy): Bacteria > Pseudomonadati > Pseudomonadota > Betaproteobacteria > Burkholderiales > Comamonadaceae > Rhodoferax > Rhodoferax sp. GW821-FHT10B06. The sequence goes on from NZ_JBWKNO010000008.1 coordinate 46,350, forward strand.
GGGGATCGCCGCAGATTCATTGGGCGCCAAGCGTATCGGGCAGCTGGGTTGGGAGGTCACGCAACGTTTTGTACGAGACGCCTTGCTGTTGGACGACGACGCCATCCGAATCGCGCAGCGCTGGCTGTGGAAGGAGTTGAAGCTGGCCGTGGAGCCCGGTGCGGCCCTGGGTTTGGCGGCCTTGCAGTCTGGCGCATACCAGGTACGTGTGGACGAAAAAGTGGCTTTGATACTCTGCGGCGGCAACGTCGATCCGGCCACGCTGGCGTGAAACTAAAATGCGGGGATGCTAGACATCACCTTCCTCCGCAAAGACCTCGACGCCGTCGTAGCCCGGCTGCAAACGCGTAAAAATCCGCAAGCCTTCCTGAACGTGGACTCGTTCCGCGCGCTGGAGTCCGAGCGCAAAACCATACAGACCCGTACCGAGGAGCTGCAGGCCCAGCGCAACGCGCTCAGCAAGCAGATCGGCCAGCTCAAGGCCAAAGGAGAGAGCGTCGATGGCGTGATGGCCGCCGTGGCCGCCATCAAGGACGAACTGGAAAGCTCGGCCCTGCGTCTGGACCATCTGCAAGCCGAGCTTCAGGCCCTGCTGCTGGCCGTACCCAATCTGCCGCACGCCAGCGTGCCGATCGGCGCGGACGAATCGGGCAATGTGCTGGTGCGCAGCTGGAGCCCCGCCGAACGTGCGCCGGGTGCTATGGACTTTGTAGCTAAAGACCATGTGGATCTGGGCGAGACCCTGGGTTTGGACTTTGAAATGGGCGTGAAGCTCACCGGTTCGCGCTTTACCGTCATGCAGGGCCCGATTGCCCGCTTGCACCGGGCTTTGGCGCAATTCATGCTGGACGTGCAGACCACCGAACATGGCTACACCGAGTGCTATGTGCCTTACATCGTGAATGCTGACTCTATGCGCGGCACGGGCCAGTTGCCCAAGTTTGAAGGCGATTTATTTGCCGCCAAAAAAGGCGGCCAGGATGGCGAAGAAGTGCCCGACAACAGCGCGCTCTACCTCATCCCCACCAGTGAAGTGCCGTTGACCAATTTCGTGCGCGACACCATTGCTGCCGAGACCGACCTGCCCATCAAGTTGACCGCCCACACACCTTGCTTCCGCTCCGAAGCCGGCAGTGCCGGACGCGACACGCGCGGCCTGATTCGCCAGCACCAGTTCGACAAGGTGGAGATGGTGCAAATCGTCCATCCCGACCACAGCTACGAGGCTTTGGAACAGATGACCGGCCACGCTGAAGCCATTCTGCAAAAGCTCGGTTTGCCGTACCGTGTGATGTCCTTGTGCACCGGCGACATGGGCTTTGGCGCGGCCAAGACCTATGACCTGGAGGTTTGGCTGCCTGCGCAGAACACCTACCGTGAAATCAGCTCGGTCTCCAACTGCGAAGCCTTCCAGGCTCGCCGCCTGCAAGCCCGTTTCAAGAATGCGCAGGGCAAAAATGAATGGCTGCACACCTTGAATGGCTCGGGTTTGGCCGTGGGCCGTACGCTGGTCGCTGTGTTGGAGAATTACCAGAATGCCGATGGCTCGGTTACCGTGCCGCAAGCGCTGCGTCCTTACCTGGGCGGTTTGGAAAAATTGGGCGGCTAAGCCGTATATGGCTGCGTCAGCTGCTAGAATGGCGGGCGTTGCTTAGTCCCAAGGCCACTAGGACCAAGCTAAAGACACACCAGGAAAGGTGGCAGAGTGGCCGAATGTACCTGACTCGAAATCAGGCGTACCGCAAGGTACCGTGGGTTCGAATCCCACCCTTTCCGCCAATTGCGTTGGTTGTAAGTTGTTGATTTTTAAGTGAATTTTGGTGTTTTCCAGTTTTCATAAGTCAGCAAAATACCAAATCAACTATCAAAAGCCGTATGAGTCAAATCATGCGGCTTTTTGTTTTTCTGGATCAGCTCTGCTTTTGACCTTCAATCGGTGAGCGCATTTCAGATTTTGCTATCTGTCCGATGCAATATGAGCAATGCTGGTATGTGGCACAGCACAAAACGGCTGCATAAATCGTGGGCTAAGAACTGCTCAATTCGGGGGGTAAGATCAGTGTTGCGCTTCAGACTTGAGCCCGCCCTCCATCGCGGCGACTACTATTTTGACGCGGTGGGCTGCACAGTAGTGGACAACCACCCGTCAAAGTTAGGAGTTGATGCTCCACCCTCGCTTCTTGAGCTCATAAATACCATTGTGCATTTCCTTCAAAGTGTCCTTCTCTCGAATAATTTCGAGGACGGCATTCTCTGTCTTGCACGTAGCGTCGACTGCCTTGCCGAGCGCTTCGAAATCGATGACCCCCGTGCCAATCGGATCATGGCCCCATTCTTCACGGCCCGTGTCTGAGATGTGCACGAGTACTATCTCCGAGCTCCCTGCCAACAAAGCCTTGACGGGATCTTCATTGATGTATGCCGCGTTGGCAACGTCGTAGACAATCTTCAGCTTGTCACTGCGGAACCGTTTGACGACGCCCATCATCTCATCCAGGGTTGGCAGGAAGCAGTATGGCGTATTTTCGAGCAGCAATCGAACGCCGGCCTGCTCCGCTCTAGGCAGTAGGATTTCCAAACTCTCGTTCAGCCAGTCATGCGCCTTCGAAAGCGGCGGCGAGATCATTGGACGTCGGGTTCCCGGCGAAATCACCACTTCGGTCGAACCCCATTCGAAGGCGAGATCCATCACCTCCTTGATGTGATCTATGCTCTTGCGCCTCATATTTTCTGCGGGACTTGCCAAATTAATGTCATATCCACCTGCATTGAGCGACCTCACTTTGGCACCACAGTCCTGCAATCGTTGCTTTGCTTCGGACCGCACTGAGGGCGACATGTCAGCCGGCCAGCAATGCGGCGAGCTGATGGGCACCTCAAATTCGCTGTACCCAGCTTGACTCAGTTCAGCTATCGCATCGATCGCGGAGTGCGACCACAGGTACGAGAACGTTGAAATTAACATTTGGCAATCTCCGGCAATGACATACGGTTTTGAAAGCGGTGTGCGACCTGGCTCAGTGTCGAACAGCCCTGAGGTTGTCAGGGTATGGACAAAAAATTCTCTTCTACACCTAAGACTTGGAACTCGGCCGACCAGGAATATGGCTCAGGATGGACTTGGTGAAACCACCGTCCACGCAGAGGTCTTGGCCAGTAACAAAACCAGACAGCGGGCTGATCATGAACTCGATCGCATTGGCGATGTCTCTCGGCTCACCGATCCTTGCCAATGGAATAATCGCTTCCCGCGCCCGTTTGATATCTGGGTCAGCGTACATCTTGGCGGACATTGGAGTGTGGGTCATGCCCGGTGAGACCACATTGACCCGGATGCCGTCAGCCGCCCACTCCAGGGCGAGCGTCTGCGCAAGCATGGTAAGCGCCGCCTTTGTCGGACTGTACGCCCCTGACCCTTCGTGTGGCAGTTGCCCAGACATTGAAGACGTGAAGCAGGCTGCGCCGCGACTCTCCTTCAGATGCGGATAGCAACTTTTGGCGAGCAACCAGGACCCGCGAAGGTTGACGTCGAACATCCTGGTCCATTCCTCAAGCGAAACGTCACAGAGTTTCGCCGGACTCGCGATGCCGGCGTTGGAAACGAGCGCGTCGAGGCCGCCGAACGCCGCAACGGCCGCGTCCACCAGTTTCCCGGGCACGTTGGCGTCGGCCAAATCGCCGTACAAAGCGATGGCCTCTCCGCCCATCGCTCGTACCTCGCGGGCGATCTGCTCCTGTGGTTCGGTGGCCTCCCGGCCGCAGACTGCGATCTTCGGGCGCTCGCCTCTTGCGAGTGCGGCCTCTGTGATCCGCATGCAAACCGCTGCTCCGATCCCGCGGCTTCCGCCGCTCACCAAGACTCTCATTTGTTTCTCCTTAAAAACGAGCTAGTCGCTCGAAAACCATTCTTTTCATCAGCTTCTCTGTTTCGCGTTGCACGGAAACGCCCACTACATCCAAGCCGACTTGTTGCGGTCGTTCACGATCGAGGGCTTGGCGCAAGTTGTCGGTGTCAGCCCCGACATTTCATGCGGGCTTTTTCGCAAAAGTACCGGACAGACAGGCTTCTTGCTGCCGTGAGCGCCGAATCGGACGAGTTTCATCCGTTGTGTTCCTTCTGGATGTCAGTGCACCGGCTCGAGCCGCTCGCCCGTTTCTCCGTGGAAAAGATGCAAATGCGCGTTGTCCGCGCTCAAGCGCACGTGGTCGCCGGGGCGCACGCTGACCCTTTCGCGTAGCACGCAGGTGAGCTTGATGCCGCCAGCGTCGACGACGAGGTGCGTCTCCGAGCCGGTGGATTCCACCACCAGCACGCGCGCCTCGACGCCCGCATCATCCAGCCGCAGGTGCTCAGGGCGCACGCCCAGCGTGAGGGCCTGGCCGCTCGTGGCGGGTACGTGAGGCACATTCCAGTGATTGCCTGCGTTGTCCACGACGCCTTGGCCGTTGACCTTGACAGGCACCAGGTTCATCGACGGCGAGCCGATAAAGGCCGCGACGAAAACGTTGCGCGGCCGGTCAAAGAGCTCTATCGGCGTACCCACCTGTTCCACGATTCCGTCGTGCATCGCCACAATCTTGTCCGCCATCGTCATCGCCTCGATCTGGTCATGCGTGACATAGACAGTAGTGGCCTTCAAGCGCTGGTGCAGCTCGCGAATCTCGGCTCGCATTGCCACGCGTAGCTTGGCATCCAGATTGGACAGCGGCTCGTCGAACAGGAAGACCTGCGGGTCGCGCACGATGGCGCGGCCCATCGCGACGCGTTGGCGCTGGCCGCCGGAGAGCTGCTTAGGTAGCCGAGTGAGCAACGGCTCCAGCCCGAGGATTTTTGCAGCCCGGGCAACACGCTCCTCGGTCTCCTGCGGCGACGCATGGCGCAGCTTCAGCGAGAACGCGAGGTTGTCCGCCACCGTGAGGTGGGGGTACAGCGCGTAGTTTTGAAAAACCATGGCGATGTCGCGATCCTTGGGCAACAAGTCGTTCACACGGCGCCCGCCGATGCGGATTTCGCCGCCGTCGATCCCTTCCAGGCCTGCAATCATGCGCAGCAGGGTGGACTTGCCACAGCCAGATGGGCCGACAAGCACGACGAATTCACCGTCGCGGATGTCGACGCTTACGCCACGGATGATTTGCGTGTTGCCAAAGGACTTGACCAAGCCCTGAATTTCAACTGTTGCCATTGTGGTATCCCAATTTACAAGAAGTGTTGTTGTTGTCTTGCGGGCGTACCTCGCCCAAAAAACATGCTGCTCAGCCGGCTTGCCATGCAGTCTTCAACCGCGTGTATTCATGCACGTACCGGCCGACTGATGCCTCGCTCAGTTCAGCGGTATTGCTCAAGTGTTCCAAGGCCGCATCGAAGGCATAGACATCGCATCCCTCCAATAACAGCACCCAACGAGCCGGGGCCAGTAGGTCCTTGCGGCCCTTGCTTTCCGCAGTCGACTGACTCGAAACTCCAGCATCCGAGCCCAGGAAATGCGCACCGCTGATACGCGGCATCCGCGCCACTGCCTCCAACGCCGAAGTGAGACGCGGCACCGCAGCGCTCAGAACGTCGTCCGCAATGTCGAATCGAATGGTCATCAAAGCGCCACCTGAGCCCACGCCGTGGCTGGCCACCACGCGTGTGAGTGAGCGCGTGGTGTTCTGGAAATGGGCGGTGGTTGAACGCGTCCACGTCGTGGGATCGTTCAAGCGGGACAGATAGTCATTACCCTGTATGACCTGGAAAGTGGAGGTTTCATAGAGCGTAAAAAACTCCGGTTGCGTCGCTTCGTCGGCTGCGCGATAGCGGCGTCCCCGTATAAAGCCAGGGATACCCACTCGCTCGGGCATATGCTCGTGCAAATGCCAAGCGTAAAACTCTGCGCGCCCGACCTCGGCGATGTCATTCCAGATGGCCACTGCACCTTCACCTGCTAGCATAATTATTCTCCTTGGATGTTGTGGACTCGGCGGCGGGCAGCTTGAGCGCGACTTGACCGATCCCTTCAAAAACACAACGCAGCCGTTCGCCAGGCTGCGCACGATGGACGCCGGTATGGGAGCCGGCAAGCACAAAAGTCCCCACGGCGATCGCCTGCCCGCGCTGCGCCAGATGGTTGGCGAGCAGGGTGACGGCGTGTAGCGGATCGCCAAAGGGACTTCCGCCCTGCTTGTCGACCACGGGTACGTCGTCGATCCACAGCGTCACCTGCAGCTTGTCGAGCGCCAGAGCGCGCCAGTCGATGCATGCGTCACCCAGCACCACCGCGCCATTGCCCATGCCGTCTGCCACAATGTGTTCGCGGGGAGATGCGAACTTTGCCGGTAGCCTGCTGCACAGCAGTTCGAAGGCCGGCATGACGGCGCCCACAGCCGCCTGTACGTCGTCGCGCGTGCAATTTCCAACGGGTAAGGGGCGGTCGATGCGAAAGGCCAGTTCGCATTCGACGCCGTCACGCAGCAGCGCCGTATCTACCAAGGCGGTGTCCGACGCCATGCAATCGATGTCGAACAAAGGGGCCGAGATCACGGATGCAGACAGCGGCGCTGCGAGTTTCCAGCCCGCGACCCTGGCGCCGAGGTTTGCGCACACGCGCTCCTGGATGCCATAGGCGTCGACGAAGCTGTCTAGCGGTCGGAGGGCGTCAGTCGCCACGATGCCCCTGGTGCGACGCGCGTTGGCGAGCGAGCTCACCAAAGTGTTCATGATGGGCTCGTTCATGCTTCGAAAGTCCTTGGATCGACGGCAACGCCGCCCTGTGCGGCGGAGAGGTAAGCGGCCTCGACCACGGCGAGCGCACGCTGGGCTTCGGCCAGCCCCGCAAAGGGCACGGCACCCGCTGCCGACTCGTCCAAGACGCGCCGCACGAATTCGGGGTAGTACAGATCGGTCTCGAAGCGGGCGGGGTGCTGCTTGGCGCTGACGCTGCCGTCTTCCTGCCAGCTGCGCACCAGGATGCCGTCCTCGCGCGAGACGCAGTAGCTGCGCTCCATCCTGCAGGCAAACTCGAAATCGCGCTGCAGGGCGGCGTCGCTGGGAAAGAGGTAACCGCACTCGATCGTGCCTAGGCGGCCGCCGGATGTGAGCAGCCGTATGCTGATCACATCCTCGATGGGTAGGCCGTTCATGCGCGAGCTGCTGCCAGCGCTGACGGACACGATCGGATCGTCGGCCAGCAGCGCAAATAGATCGATGAAGTGCACGCCCAGATTGATGAGCGGCCCCCCTCCGGCGAGATCGGGGTCCAGCATCCAGGGAACGCCGGCGGCTAGATAGCGCTGCGGTGGACCGGCGATGAAGCGGAAGCTGCCTTGCTCCAGTGTGCCGCCCGCTTCACGCAGTACCGCTAGGGTGTCGCTCAGGCGAAAAATCAGGGGCACTGCGACGTAAAGGCCAATGGCCTCCGCGCGCTGGCGCAACGCCAGAACGTCGGCCGTGTGCAGGCCGCAGGGCTTCTCGATGGCGAAAGGGATACGTCGGTCGATCAGTGCGCTTGCCAGGTTCGGCATGTCTACATGCCGTCCGAACACGAAGGCAAAGTCCGGCCGCTCACGTTCCAGCATCTCCGTGGTGGAAACGTAGTGATTGCAGCCGAAGCGCCGCGCCTCCTCCTCCCCGGTCCGCCCTGCGCTGTCAGAGACGCCCACGACCTTGACGTCATCTCGCGCTTGTAGCGCACTGTAATAGAGCGGCGCGTGCCAGTGCGTGCTCTCGATCACCACAACTCTTTTGACTCCATCAACCATTTGAGACTTTCAAGGGCGTCAGTCCCATGGTGGCCAGCATCACCTTGCGGCTGGGCCAGAGATCGGCGATTTCCGCCGCGGTTGCCTGCACGTCAGGCGCGATGGAGGCGATGCGCTCCGGTGTAAGTCTTGCCACAGGGCCGGCCACGCTGACGGTGCCAATCGCCAGGCGGGTTTGCGGGTCGAAAATGGCGCAGCTGACCGCGCACGTGCCGGGCTCTCCTTCCTCGATGGAGGTGCCGTAGCCGCGCTCGCGCGTCAGAGCGAGTTCGGCATGCAGGCTCGCCTCGTCGCGCACGACAGGCCGGCCGAACCGGGATGGCACGACGAAGCCGCTCGCCTTGACCAGTGCGGTGGCTTGCGCCTCATCCAGAGTCGCAAGCCAAGCTTTGCCTGAGGCCGTGGCATGCAACACCACCGCTTGGCCCATATCAGGGTCATAGCGCAGGCCCGAAAACGAGCCCTGGGCCTTGGCAATCCAGATCAGCGCATCGTTTTCCAATAAGGCCAGACGCACCAGTTCGCCTGTGCGTGCGGCCAATCGATCCAGGGAAGGTTGGCAGATTTCCGTGATCCCAGAAGCTGCAAGAAAACGAAAGCCAATGGCTGCCAGCTTGACCGTCATGCGGTAGCGCTGACTGTACTCATCTTGTATAGCGAGCCCACGCACCACGAGGATCGACAGCAGCCGATGCACTGCGCTTTTCGGCAAGTCCAGCCGGCGCGACACATCGCTGACCGGTAAGCCGTGAGGATGGTCTGCAAGCAGGGTAAGGATGTCCAGCGTGCGCTCCACCATGTCACCAGAAGCCATAATTTTCCCAAAATTTAGAACGATGTCCCAGTTTAGCATCCACATTCATGTCTGTTTCTCGGGTTTTCCCCCGATGCAACTCCTGTTTAGTTGTCTAAAGTGAGACATCGTTCCAAACTTAAATACACAATGAGTATGACAACCTCTAGCCAGATCGCAATTTCGGCGCAACACGGACCCAGGCCGCCAGGCTTCTGGGCGGGATTAATTTGGTTTGCACCAGCAGTGGCCATGCTGCTGGCCGTCACTTTGTATCCAACGGGCATGGTCGTTTGGTTGAGCGTGCATCGCACGCGGCTGTACGAAGTGGTGGAAGGCGTGGGTTTGGCGAACTACGTCTCCGTCCTCACGTCACCAGCCTTCCTGGAGCTCAGCCTGAACTCCCTTCTGTATGTCAGCGGGGCGCTGGCCCTGGTGCTGCCGATGGGATTGGCGAGTGCGCTGGCTTTGCAGAACCTCGCCAGCTCCGCAGCGCTTGTACGCACATTGCTGCTTCTCCCATGGACTCTGTCCATGGGTGTTGTGGGCTGCTTCTGGTTATGGTTGCTTAACCCCTCTTACGGACCTATCAGCTTTCTGATGCGGTCGCTGGGTATCGAACCTGGATTGATGTTGGGTGAGCCGTCGCTGGCGCTCATTCTCGTCATCCTGGTCACCGCGTGGTGGTCATTTCCCTACGTGATGGTGATGATGAGTGCGTCGCTACAAAGCATCCCGGCAGAGTTGTACGAAGCGATTGATATCGATGGTGGCGGTTTGGGTGCACGCCTTCGTCACGCGGTCTGGCCGCACATCGCTCCCACGCTGGGGAGCACCGCGCTGACGTTGGGGATTGTTTACCTCACGCTGATCACCATGATATTGGTCCTTACCGGTGGCGGGCCAATCGGCGCGACTGCTACCTGGAGCTTCGAGGTGTTCTCCAGCGCTTTTCGTTCTGTGGATCTGTCGCCCTCATCCGTCATTTCCGTTGTCGTCCTGATCGTCAACCTCTTCCTCGGCTATCTCTACTCCCGGCTCACTGGCCGGGTCTCGGGCTAAACATCATGCACATTCATCGTTCGGAAAAAATTCTCTCCTGGACCGTACTGACCGTTTTGGTGCTTACGGTGCTGATACCGCTGTCCTGGGCAGTCTTTACCTCGCTAAAGAGTGAGACCAGCGTCATTGCGTACCCGCCCACCTTCCTGCCGACCGACCCAAGTCTGTCTGCATACAAGGCGGTGTTTCGGAACCAGACCTTCGCCTCCGATCTCTTTAACTCGGTCTTCTACGCGCTCGCCGCGGTTGCGCTCGCCGTGTTGCTGTCTGCACCCGCCGGCTACGCTGCCTCGCGTTTCGAGTTCCGGGGAAAACGCGCGGTCATGCTGCTGATTCTGTCGACGTCGATGGTGCCCGCGGTCGCTTTGCTGGTTCCCACCTACTATCTGCTGGACAAACTGGGCCTGTTGAACAACCCCATGGTCATCATCGTGCTGCAGGCCGCACGTCTGGTTCCGCAGACGGTGTGGTTCATGCAGAACTTCGTGGACGCCGTGCCCCGCGAGCTCGACGAGGCGACGCAGGTCGATGGCGCCAGCCACTGGCAGACGTTCACCAAGATCATCTTGCCGCTGGTTCGTCCGGGTATCGCCGCCAGTGCCGTGATTGGCGTCATCACCACGTGGAACGACTACATCACCGTGGCGGCGTTTGCGCCCGAGGTCGCTTACCGGACACTGCAGGTGGCCCTGGTCAATCAGGTCTTCGACAGCATCGGCATCACATGGTCTTACGTCATGGCCTTCGCTGTGGTCTGCTCCATTCCGATCGTCGCGATTTTCATGCTTGCCCAGCGATGGTTCATCAGTGGCCTGACGGCCGGCGCCGTCAAAGGCTAGCCATAGCACAGCATCGATTTACATAACTTGATCACTTAAGGAGATGACATGACTGCACAGAAACAAACAAATACGAACGATCTGCCATCAGCGCGCGGAACGAGCCGGCGCAGTTTCGTGACCGGCGTGGCCAGCGTGGCCGTGCTGGGCGCACCTGGGGGCAGGGCCTTCGCGCAGACCACGGAGACCATCACCTACAACAGCTTCCTTGACCCGGGCAACTTGAACGATCCACGCGCTGCAGTCCAGACGCAGATGATTGCGGCCTTTGAAGCCAGCCAACCACGTGTGAAGGTGCGGGTGGTCGTGGACCCCTCCGGACAGAACGGCATTCGCGCGGTGCGCTCCAAAGCGGACAGCCCCGACGTCATTCGAGCCAACAACTTCCAAATGCCCGAGCACGTGGCCACCGGCTCCATTCTCTCTATCGATGAGTTGGTCGCGCGCGACAAAGTGGACACCACGGACTGGCTGATCAGCATGGACCAGACGCGCTTTAACGGCAAGCTATGGGGCCTTCAGCAGGACTATCGTATTCCAATCTTCGTCTACCGCAAGAGCAAGTTCGAGGAGGCGAAGATCGCGCCGCCGCGTACGTACCAGGAAGCGGCGGCACTCGGGGCGCTGCTGACCAAACAGAACCAGATGGCCTATGCCGTCCCGATCGGCGCAAGCGGCGGAATCGGGGGCGCGCAGGCCCTGATGGAGTTCATGGTCAGCTCCATTGTTGCCGGAAACAGCGAGCCCTTCTTTGTGCCCAGCGGACGCGAGATCGGCTTCAGCGAACAGCGGTTGCTGCTGGCCGCCAGCATTGTGAAGGACCTATTCGCTAAGAAGGCCGCGACACCCGTCAGTTTGCAGTTTTCCTACAACGAGGTCCAGGACGGGCTTCGTGCAGGCACCGTCGCTTCGTCCACCTTCGGGCTGTATCGCTACCGGGGATTGAAGGCTGCAGTGGCCAACGACCTGGCCTGGGCGCCGGCGCCTTCTGTGGCGCTCAATGACAAGCATGCGGTGTACGGCTTTCAGCTGTGTATTAACAGAAACTCGCCGCGCCAAGGCGCCGCGTGGGAGTTCGTCAAATTCATGGCGAGCCCAGCGGCTCAGGCCATTGCCGCGCGTGGCGGCGAAGTGGTAGCCCGTGCCAGCGCCTACAAGGACCCGTACTTCAAGACGCCGGAAGCTGAGGACCAGTTGGGCTGGAAGGCGCTCGTGGAGACACGCGGCCGCATGGTGAATTATTCGGTCATTCAAACCTCCTTCAACCAGATCTGCGGCGAAGCCTTCCAGCGCATGATCCTGCGCGACCTGGCCCCTGCGGCGGTGGCGATGGAGATGCGTACCCGCTACAACGACGCGCTGGCCAAGTCGTGATGCTCCATATCTCGGGGACGACGCGACTGTATGGTTTGATCGGCGATCCGCTGACGGCATCAAAGTCGCCCCAACTATGGAACCGGCTGTTCATGGAGCAGGGTGCAGACGCGGTTTGCGTCCCATTTCTAGTCAAGGACAATGACTTGTCCGCATTCGTCACCGGTGCACGCGCGGTGGGAAATCTCTCCGGTTTGCTGGTCACGATGCCTCATAAGCAACGGATGCTGGACTATGTCGACGAACTACATCCGACTGCGCGTGACGTTGGAGCCATCAACGTCATCCGCTGCACCAGTGATGGCCGCTGGATCGGCGCCAATTTCGACGGTATTGGCTGCGTTCTTGGCATGGAGTGGGAAGGACTTCATCCGGCAAAAAAATCCGTGCTGCTCATCGGCGCCGGAGGCGCGGGCAGAGCCATTGCTTTCGCGGTGGCTTCTGCGGGAGCACGAGCACTCACAATTTTCAATGCTAACAGGGGGCGCGCCGAGGACCTTATCAAGTCGGTTAACGAAGCAACCGATTGCCATGCGACGTTCGGCGCGCCAGACCCACATGAATTCGAAGTTGTGATCAATGCCACGTCGCTAGGCATGAAGCCCAGCGATCCTCTGCCCTTGGATCCTGATCGGCTTAAGCCTGGAACCATTGTCGTCGACATTGTCAATTCAGTGGAACCTACCCCCCTTTATCGAGCCGCAAGTGAGCGTGGTTGTCGTATCCAAAACAATCGTCCCATGCACGAAGGGCAGGCGGTGCATACCATGCGCTTCCTGGGCTTCGATTACGTTCCAGAAGGCAGGTCAATGCAGGGCATTGGACTGCAGTAATTTATAAAAGGGCTCTGTTGCATAGATCCCGGTTTGGACGCCATGCCCCATACCCCAGACGAAGTGATGCCACGGCCGCCACTGGGACCGTGGTCGGGCATCCCAATTGAGTGAATCGGTTGAGCAGTGTGACGTGCACATGCAGTTCTGTGACCCGGCGCTCAAATGTGCGTGCCATCACCCGCTCCCCCGAGCCGCTTGAAGCAATGCATTTTGGTTTCGACCAGACTGCGCCGGTGGTACCCACTCCACTTCTTTCATAGCCGATGGGTTTCGCGGTTTGTGTTAACAGGCCCTGGTCGCAGCCAAGCAATGGTTCACTTAAGTTGATTCCCTAAGGAGATGACATGAATGAGCAGAAATCGTCAAACATGAACGAACAGCAACCAGTGTCCGGTACAAGCCGGCGTACATTCGTGGCTGGTGTGGCTAGCGCAGCAGCTGTCTTGGGCGTAGCCGGTGGGCGAGCCTTCGCACAAACCACTGAGACGATCACCTACAACAGCTTCCTTGACCCGGGCAACTTGAACGATCCACGCGCTGCAGTCCAGACGCAGATGATTGCGGCCTTTGAAGCCAGCCAACCACGTGTGAAGGTGCGGGTGGTCGTGGACCCCTCCGGACAGAACGGCATTCGCGCGGTGCGCTCCAAAGCGGACAGCCCCGACGTCATTCGAGCCAACAACTTCCAAATGCCCGAGCACGTGGCCACCGGCTCCATTCTCTCTATCGATGAGTTGGTCGCGCGCGACAAAGTGGACACCACGGACTGGCTGATCAGCATGGACCAGACGCGCTTCAACGGCAAGCTATGGGGCCTTCAGCAGGACTATCGTATTCCAATCTTCGTCTACCGCAAGAGCAAGTTCGAGGAGGCGAAGATCGCGCCGCCGCGTACGTACCAGGAAGCGGCGGCACTCGGGGCGCTGCTGACCAAACAGAACCAGATGGCCTATGCCGTCCCGATCGGCGCAAGCGGCGGAATCGGGGGCGCGCAGGCCCTGATGGAGTTCATGGTCAGCTCCATTGTTGCCGGAAACAGCGAGCCCTTCTTTGTGCCCAGCGGACGCGAGATCGGCTTCAGCGAACAGCGGTTGCTGCTCGCTGCCGGCACCGTCAAAGATCTGTTCAACAAGAAGGCAGCGACACCCGTCAGTTTGCAGTTCGCATACAACGAGATGCAGGACGGGCTCCGCGCTGGCACCATCGCCTCAGCGACGTTCGGACTCTTTCGCTACCGCGGCTTGAAGGCTGCAGTGGCCAACGACCTGGCCTGGGCGCCAGCGCCTTCTGTGGCACTTAATGACAAGCAAACGGTGTATGGTTTTCAGCTATGCATCAACAGCAATTCACCACGCCAGGCCGCCGCGTGGGAGTTCGTTAAGTTCATGGCGAGCCCAGCGGCTCAGGCCATTGCCGCGCGTGGCGGCGAAGTGGTAGCCCGTGCCAGCGCCTACAAGGACCCGTACTTCAAGACGCCGGAAGCTGAGGACCAGTTGGGCTGGAAGACAGTGGTGCAGACGCGTGGTCGCATGGTGAATTATTCGATCATCCAGTCCTCTTTCAACCAGATCTGCGGCGAAGCCTTCCAGCGCATGATCCTGCGCGACCTGGCCCCTGCGGCGGTGGCGATGGAGGTGCGCACCCGCTATGCAGACGCACTGGCTAAATCATGATGTCTCATATCTCTGGGACAACTCGACTGTATGGTTTGGTCGGCGATCCGCTGAAGACAGCCAAGTCGCCCCAACTATGGAACCGGCTGTTCATGGAGCAGGGCGCAGACGCGGTTTGCGTCCCATTTCTAGTCAAGGACAATGATTTGTCCGCGTTTGTCGCCGGTGCGCGCGCGGTAGGAAATCTCTCCGGTTTGCTGGTCACGATGCCTCATAAGCAACGGATGCTGGACTATGTCGACGAACTACATCCGACTGCGCGTGACGTTGGAGCCATCAACGTCATCCGCTGCACCAGTGATGGCCGCTGGATCGGCGCCAATTTCGACGGTATTGGCTGCGTTCTTGGCATGGAGTGGGAAGGACTTCATCCGGCAAAAAAATCCGTGCTGCTTATCGGCGCCGGAGGCGCGGGCAGAGCCATTGCTTTCGCGGTGGCTTCTGCGGGTGCCCGAGCACTCACAATTTTCGATGTTGACAGGGGGCGCGCCGAAGACCTAGCCAAGTCCGTTAACGTGGCAACCGATTGCCATGCGACGTTCGGCGCGCCAGACCCACATGAATTCGAAGTTGTGATCAATGCCACGTCGCTAGGCATGAAGCCTGGCGATCTCCCGCCTGTGGATCCTGGTCGCCTTAAGCCAGACACTATTGTCGTCGACATTGTCACACGCGCGGAACCGACATTCCTTTGCATTGCCGCAAGTGAGCGTGGTTGTCGTATCCAAAACGGTCGTCCCATGCACGAAGGGCAGGCGGTGCATACCATGCGCTTCCTGGGCTTCGATTACGTTCCAGAAGGCAGGTCAATGCAGGGCATTGGACTGCAGTAATTTATAAAAGGAGCAAATGGCTATGAAATATCGTTACCTCGGCCGAACCGGCGTCCAGGTCAGCGAATACATGCTTGGTACCATGAGTTTCGGATCCGATGGGAATACCGATGAGCGCGAATGCATCAGTATCGTCCATGAGGCGCTCGACTGCGGCATCAATTTCATTGATACCGCCGACACTTATTCTCACGGCGAGGCGGAGGAGATCGTGGGTAAAGCGCTCGTCGGTCGCCGCGACAAGGTCGTCCTCGCGACCAAATTCAGACTATCGGCGGGCGAGGGTCGAAACGATCAGGGTGGGTCGCGCTACTGGATCATGAAACAGGTCGAAAACAGCCTGCGGCGGCTCAAGACCGACCATATCGATTTGTATCAAATGCATCGCCCGGATCTACACACAGATCTTGAGGAGACACTTGGCGCACTCAGCGATCTGGTGACGCAGGGCAAGGTCCGATACCTCGGATGCTCGACTCTGCCCAGCTGGTATCTCGCGGAAGCACAATCCGTCAGTCGTTTGAACAGGTTATCCCGTTTTGTCAACGAGAGTTCGCCACACTCTCTTTTCCATCGTGGCGTCGAACGAGAGACTTTGCCGGCCGTCCAACACTACGGGATGGGGTTCACCGCCTGGAGCCCCTTGAATGGCGGATGGTTGACCGGAAAGTACAGCGCCGGCGACACGGCCCCGACCGGCTCCAGGGCGGAGCGAGTCAAAGGTCAGTGGGGAGCGCACTATCCCATTTTGAAATCCCGCTTCGACATGCAGCAACCGGGCAATCGCCGAAAGCTTGAATTGCTTCCCGAACTCGAGTCAATCGCCCAGCAAGCGGGCCTGCCTCTCATGCATATGGCACAGGCATTTCCCCTGGCACACGCAGCGGTGACGTCTGTGATTGTTGGGCCTCGTACGCTTGAACAATTCAATGGAATGAAGGCGGGCTTCGACACGAAACTAGAGGCATTGACCCTCGACCAGATCGATGCGCTCATCCCTCCTGGTGCCCTGATCTCGGAGGCGGATCGCGGCTACGTCTCTCCCTGGCTCGCGCCAGAAGTGCGTCGCCATGGCGGAACCAATTCCGGCAAGGCTGCATAGGCCTCGCCATCGCCGTGTTGGACGGATATGAGATCGGCCTGAGGTGACAGCAATCAACATTGGCAGTGGTTAATTTTGAAAACGCCACAGCGCAACATGGAGGTATTTGAATGCGAGTTCTTGTGACTGGAATAAGCGAGGGCATTGGTGGCGCAATTTGCCAACAGGTTGCCAAAAGGCCCGGTTCCGCTATCGCAATGTGCGTACGAAAAATTCGCGAGCCGGTAGAAAAGCTCGCCGAAGAGTTGCGGCACGAAGGTTGCGATGTTCTCATTCTCGAGGGCGATCTGCGGGATCCTGCAGTGCCCGAATATTTCGTTCACACCGCGGCTGGAGGGTTTAAAGGACTCGACGCGATCGTGTCCAACGCGGGTGCCGTCGACCCAACCTCGTTGGAGGACATGCCGCTTGAGGTGTGGGAAGACATGTTTGCGCTGACATGCCGCGCAAGTTGGCTTTTGGCCAAAGCGGGTTTCCCGCACCTGAAGGCGAGCCAAGGCGCTTTTGTCGGCATCTCGTCGCAATCTGGCGTGCATCCGCACCGGCAGACCGGGGCGTACAGCGCGGCCAAGGCTGCCCTTATCATGCTGTGCAAGCAGATGGCGCTGGAGTGGGGGGAGCACGGCATTCGCGTCAACAGTGTTTCGCCGGGAATGATCATGACACCGATGACTCGATCAATTTATGATGACATGAATATCACGCGCCAGCGTGAAGCCATCGTTCCGTTGAAGCGGATCGGGGCCCCCAGCGACGTCGCTCGCACGGTCGATTTCCTGATCGATCCTGAAAATCGTTACATTACTGGCGAAAACATCATGGTCGATGGCGGGCTCACGCTCTCGGTCCTGGACCGGATTCCTGGGATAGCTCGCCGCAAGCAGGAGACCTGATCGACCAAGTCGACCAATGCCTAGTCACGTTCACACCCGGGGCTACTCATAAAGTTACCGACTTCCTGGTATCGGCTGCAATCTGCACTGCACGGGTAGATGCTCATCTTGCGGAGCTGCCGAAGGACTCGGCTACCGTCCGAATTCAACTGTTTCCATGTCAGTAAATTCGTGGCTCAAAAAGGATGCTGTCGTCGTGAGAAGTCGGCCGCCTGCCGCAGTGCCGTCGCAGCCGCGCGCACCCGGCTTTGCATTTTCATGAAGCCGTGCGGCACGCCCGGCACCTCAAGGAATTCGCTTGGCACCTGTGCTTCGGCCAACTGCTCGGCTAGCAGGCGGCTGTCATCGCGCAGGCAGTCAAGCGCCGCGCCCAGCACGAAGGTGGGCGGTAGGCCACGCAGATCTGCGCATAAGGGGAAGACCAGCGGATCGTTGGGGGACGCTCCCGGTGCGTAAGCTTCCCAGTAAGCCCGCATCTCCTCAGTGGTCAGGCCCCAGCGGCCGTCGCCGTTCTCCCGGTGCGAAGCGGTATCGCTGCTTGCGTCGTATGCGCCGTAGAACAGCAGCAGCAGTTCGGGCTGCGCCGGCTGGCCGAGCAGATTCAACGCAGCTGCCAATGCCAGATTGGCGCCGGCCGAGTCGCCCGCCAGCCACAACGGTCCGCTGGAGGCGAGGTGCTTGCATGCAGCGACGATCTCGTTCAGCCCGCGCGGATAGGGGTCCTCCGGCGCGAGGGCGTAGTCGATGGTCAGCACTTCACGTTGACAAGCCAATGCCAGCGCCCCCGCGAGGCCTTCGTTGGTATTGTGATCGCCTATGCACCATCCGCCGCCGTGGCAATACAGCAAGGTGCCGGGCTGCGGTACGGCCGGCACGAAGCGCCGCATGCTCAGTTCGCGCCCGAGCAGTTTCACGCGCTGCAGCTCGCTGGCCACGCCTGGCGTGGCGGGTTGGCTCCAGAAAGCACTTTCAACTGCGAACTGTTTGCGCCGCTGGGGGAAGTCAAGGGCTTGGCGGAACTCCGGCAGATTCAGGCGCGTCAGTTCGTCCCAGGCCGAGCGAACTTCCGGGTCCAAGGGGGACTTGCGATCGCCCATCTTGGTTTATCTTCAGAATGCAGGCAATCTGCCGGCGCGCCAGGCAGCACCCATGGCGTCCTCGTAGGCAATGATTTGCTGGCGCTGCGTGCCTAGCAGTGTGCTGCCCAAGGTCATCACATCGCCAGCCTTGAGGAATACTGGCGGCTTCTGGCCAAGGCCTACGCCGGGTGGTGTCCCGGTGGAAATCACGTCGCCAGGCTGAAGCGCCATGAAGCGGCTGAGGTAAGACACGATGGTGGCAACGCCAAAAATTTGAGTGCGGGTATTGCCAGTCTGCCGGCGAGTACCGTTCACGTCGAGCCAGAGATCGATGCTCTGCGGGTCCGGCACTTCGTCCGCAGTCAGCAGCCAAGGGCCTAATGGCGCATAGCCGAGGTGGCTTTTGCCTTTGGTCCACTGGCCTTCCATTTCGATTTGCCAAGCACGTTCTGACACATCGTTGCACAGGCAGTAGCCAGCCACATATTGCAGCGCTTCGGCTTCGCTTACATGCCAGGCTGGGCGGCCGATCACAATGGCGAGTTCGACCTCCCAGTCAAGCTTGTTTGAGCCGGGTGCGATGATGACCGGATCGTTGGGGCCAGCCAGCGCGCCGGTGTGTTTGTTGAAAACAACCGGCTGTCCGGGAATGGGGGTATTGGTTTCTGCCGCGTGGTCGGAGTAGTTCAGGCCGATGCAAACCACATTGGGAACCTGGCCCACACAGGCACCAAGTCGCGTATCGGCAGGAACGGCGGGCAAGCTGGACGTATCCAGGGCTCGCAACTTTGCAAGGCTTTCCTGCGAAAGTGTTGGCCCGTGAATGTCGCTCACAACGGAAGACAGATCCCGCAAAGTGCCTTGGGCATCAATGAGACCGGGCTTTTCGGAACCGCGGGGACCAAAGCGGACGAGACGCATGGGAAATCCTTTTAAAGACGTGCTGTAGGTTTAGAGCGCCATTAAGGCCGCTCAATGCTTAGAAACTGGTTACTTGTTAGACTTTAGACTTCGTTTGCTGCCGGGCCGTTATCCATAGGCCAGACCAGGCCGAGCGTGCCGCTCGCCTGTCGCAGCAGGGTGTAAAACTCGGCGTCACGCTCGGTGCCCATGCGTAGCAGCGGTCCGGCGATACTGATCGTGCCCAACACGCGGTGGCTTTCGGGCTCGCGCACCGCTGTCGCAATGGCCTTGACGCCGGACTCTGCTTCTTCAACTGCCAGACCGTAGCCGTTGGTGCGGGTCGAATCTAGTTCGCGCAGTAGTTCATCAATGGTTTGCACCGCACGCGGCCCAACGAGTTTGGTTGAAGCGGATGGCTGGCCCAAGCCGTTTTGCAGTGCCAGTTGGATCGCCGCTTCGTTACTCATCGTGGCCAGCCATGCCTTGCCGTTGGCGGTGGCGTGCAGCACTGGCCGACCATTGAGCGCTGGCTGGTACATCAGGCCAGGGCGCGCACCCTGGGCCGATGCGAACCAGTGCAGTGCATCGCCCTGCACAACGGTCAAGCGCACCAGCTCACCGCAGCGTCTAGCTGCCTCATCAAGCACGGGCTGCACTATACCGAGCAAGCCGGTACCGCGCAGATATTGCTGGCCCAGCAAGGCGAGCTTCAGCGTTAGGCGATAGCGGTCGGTCTCGGCATCCTGCTCAATCCAGCCAAGCGCGGTCATCTCGGCCAGCAGTCTATGTGCTGGGCCCTTTTGAAAATCTAGTGCAGCCGCAATGTCAGACAGGCGCCGCCACTGGCCCTCTACTGCCAGCAGCTCGATGACTTGGAGGCATCGCTCCAATAAACCCTTGACAAGTCGCATTTGATAAAACAAAATTCTTGTTGGAACAAAGTTACTTTAATAAAAATTCAGGTCAAAGTCAACCTTTTGACAGATCCATCCCAAAATAAAACGGAGAATTTGCGTGTCCCTCGATCTTTCTCGAACTCTGCCTGAAGACGCCGCTGACGCGCTGTTGATCGGTAGACTCTGGCAGCCCGGCGTTGGCCCGACAGTAGTCGCCTGCCGTGACGGCATGCTGCTTGATTTGTCGCGGCTGGGTGCGACTGTCAGCCAACTGCTTGAGTTACCCAACGTTGCAAGCGCCGTCCGTGCCTTTCTGTCTTCGGCAACGCCGCTTGCATCGCTGGAAAGCGTGCTGGCCAATAGCGACGAAGGGAAACGGGACCAGGTGCGGCCTTGGCTGTTGGCCCCCTGTGACCTGCAGGTTGTCAAGGCCAGCGGCGTGACCTTTGTTGCCAGCTTGCTTGAGCGCGTGATCGAAGAGCAGGCGCGGGGCGATGCGTCTCGTGCGCAGGCGATCCGCGCTGCGCTGTCGGGAATCTTAGGGGACAACCTTGCCGGCATTGTGCCCGGCTCAATCGAATCGGCCCGCGTCAAGCAGGTGCTCATGGAGCAGGGCGTCTGGTCGCAATACCTAGAGGTCGGAATTGGGCCTGATGCCGAAATCTTCACTAAAGCACCGGTGCTTTCATCGGTAGGTACTGGCGCGCAGGTGGGCATCCATGAGGAATCGAAATGGAACAATCCCGAACCCGAAGTAGTGCTTGCGGTCAACAGCCGTGGCATAGCCGTTGGGGCTACGCTGGGCAATGATGTGAACCTGCGCGATTTTGAAGGCCGCAGTGCGCTGCTGCTCGGTAAGGCCAAGGACAACAACGCGTCGTGCGCTATCGGCCCCTTCATTCGACTCTTCGATCCAGGATTTACCATCGACGATGTGCGCGGCGCGGAACTCGCGATGCAGGTCGACGGGCCCGAAGGTTTCACAATGCGCGGCACAAGTTCACTGTCGATGATCAGCCGTGATCCACTCGATATCGTGGCCCAGGTAGTAGGCCCCAATCACCAATACCCCGACGGTTTCATGCTGTTTCTTGGCACCATGTTTGCGCCGACGCAAGATCGCTATGGTCCAGGCCTTGGTTTTACCCATGAAGTCGGCGATGTGGTGCGCGTTTCCACGCCCCAGCTCGGAGCGTTGGTCAACCGCGTCAACCATTGCAGCAGCATTGCGCCGTGGAGCTTCGGCATCACTGCGATGATGAGAAATCTTGCGCAGCGCGGGCTCCTTTAAAGACATTAGAGAGTCATCAAGATGAAGGGGGTGCGTCGGAATTCTTGGACTGGTTTATGTTGTCAATCCAAGGCTCGCTCGGTATTCGAGGGGACTGAGTGAGCCAAGGGAGATCTTGATGCGCTTTTCGTTATACCGGTGGATGTAGGCGTCAACGATCTGGATGAATTGCTCGATGGTTGTCGCCTGCCAGTCCCGAGGGTAGAACAGCTCCGTCTTCAGCCGCCCAAAGAAGCCCTCACAGGCCGCATTGTCCGGTGAGCACCCTTTGCGCGACATCGAACGAATCAGCTTCGCGTTTTGCATCCGTGAGAGCCACCCTGGCCAGCGATAGTGGGCACCGCGATCAGAGTGGACAACGGGCCGGTCATTGCTCTTGGCTACAGTCTCTATGGCGGCATCCAGCATGGTGTTCACAAGAACGGCGTCAGGACGCGTGCCGATGGTCCAGCTGATCACCAGTCCATCGAAGCAGTCGATCATGGGTGATAGATACACCTTGCCCGCCGGGATCTGGAATTCCGTGATGTCGGTCAGCCACTTCTCATTCGGGGCCGCCGCCTGGAAATTGCGGTTGATGAGATTTTCTGGCGCAGGGCTTATCTCACCCAGATAAGAGCCGTACCGACGCCGCTTCGGAGCTGCCACGATCAGGCCTTCCTGCCGCATCAAACGCTGCACGACTTTCTCCGAGATGGAGACGTGCTGCCTGCCCAGTGACGCCTGTAGCCGACGGTACCCATACCAACTGTGATTGCGTTCGAAGATGTCTGTGATGGCGAGCCGCGCCTGTGCATACTTATCAGCGCCCAGCAGCTGTGCTCGATGATAGAAGTAGGAGCTGCGGGCCAGGTCGAGTTCGGCGAAGAGCTCGGGCAGCGCATACATTTCTCTCAGGGCATCAACCAGCAACGTCTTCTCCCGGTTGCTCAGGAGCTGCACGTCGACGCCCAGGCCTTTTTTTAAGAGTTCATTGGCTTTCTTCAAAAGGTCGTATTCAAGCTGCAACTACCGGATGTCACGTCGATGAGATTCGACTTGCTGCTCCAGGCCTAAACGATCAGGTGCTGGCGGCGAATGGTTGGGAGGTTTCATGGATGCGGGAACCTCACAGCCGAGTAGTTGATTTTTCCACTTGTACAACGTCGGCCTGCTCACCGCCAACTCTTGGGCAATTGTTTGCGCACTCATCTGCCGATTGCAAAGCGCAACGACTGCTGCCCGCTTGAATTCTGGTGAGTGCTGTACGCCGGACGCTCTGCCGACAACGTGAACCCGCATTTTGGGATGTAACTTATCGATCCAGGCCGCGAACGTGTCCCGGCATGGATATCCCAGAGCTTTTATGCTTCCAGTATTGTAGCGACCATGGTCGAGATAATGCTCGACTGCCACCCGTTTCTGTTCGTCAGAATACTTCTGCCATGAGCGCACATAGCCAGTTGGAAAATCCTGGCCTTGTTCGAACGCCCGATGCCAGCTCTTGAGACTGTTCTTTGTCGGATAACCCAACTGTCGAATGGTCGCTCCAGTGCGTTTGCCGAGTTTTATATAGAGCTTAACTGCTCGAGTGAGGTCTTCGTATGAGTACATGAACTACCTCCAAGTAGTCCAAGAATTCCGCCGCACTCCCGGTTGGACCTGGCTAGTTCGTATGCAACAACGTAACCAGCAGGACCGAGCTCTTTGAACGAGCCCACCTTCTTGAGCGTCTGCTCAATGGTGTCGATGCGCAGAAAGACGGAGCGAGAAAGGACAACGAGTTCGTGTGCGATAGTCGTCTTTCCAGTACCAGGAAGCCCGCCAAGAACTATCAGCATCGGTTTCACCGTGATGCTCGAATAGACCTGAGATGCGGGCCCAAAGGCCCACTTCTGACCGGAGGCATGTTGCTAAGAAATCAAGGGCTGAGTTTGATGTGCTTCACTGCTGCGCGGGCAGGTTGACCGCAGTGGCCGGCATGCATTCCACCCGGTTCCGCCCCAGCTGTTTGGCCTGGTACAGGGTTTTGTCCACGCTGTCGATGAAGTCTGCCAGCACGCTGTCCACGCCTGGCAGCACGGTGCCCACGCCAATGCTGATGCTCAGGTGGGGGCTGACTTGCGAGCCCTCGTGTGAGATTTGCAGCTGGGCGATCATGCTGCGGCAGCGTTCGGCGATTTTCAGCGCGGCCGTGGCGTCGGTCTCGGGCAGCACCAGTACAAACTCCTCGCCGCCGTAGCGGCCCACGAAGTCGCGTGCGCGGGTAGCGGCTGCGGTCAGGGTTTCGGCAACGCGCTTGAGCGTGTCGTCACCCTTGAGGTGGCCGTACTGGTCGTTGTATTGCTTGAAGTAGTCGATGTCGAGCATGATGAGCGACAGCGGCTGGCAGTTGCGCCGGGCGTTGCTCCACTCGATGTCCATGATGGCGTCGAAGCGGCGGCGGTTGGCGATGCCGGTCAGGCCGTCCTTGAAGGACAGTACTTCGAATTCCTTTTGTAGCGCGATCAACTTCTCTTCGGTCTTCTTGCGTTCGCTGATGTCGAACATGAAGCCGACCAAGGCCTCGACCTCGCCGTCCTTGCGCACCACGTGCACCACGTCGCGTATCCACACATAGCCGCCGTCCTTGGTCAGGGCTCGGTAGTCGGCCTCGTGGTCTATGCCGGCCTGCGACTGCCCGACGCAGAAGTTGAAGGTGGCCTCGCGGTCCTCGGGGTGCATGCGGTCGGCCCAGTCCTGGGCGCCCACCCAGCTCTCGGGCGACCAGCCCAGCAGTTCTTCAATCTGCGGGCCGATGTAGGAGAAGGTCAGCGTCTTCCAGTCGATGCGCCAGGGAATGGCCTTGGTGGATTCCAGCAGGGTCTTGTAAACGTTGGGATCGATTTGCATGGCGTGTGTGCGGGCGGTGGGCGGATAAAGGTCAGGAGCTTAATGCTCTTGCGTACAGATTCAACAAATTGCCGGGTTCGTCGTAGGCGATGCGCAGGCCTTCGCGCAGGTCCTGGCGCATGAGGCGGATCATCTGCTTCAGTACCTCGTCGGTGAAATGGTCGGCCGGTTCACCGGTGACTTCGGCCAGCCGCCCCGCGATGACCGCCGTGTCGCTGACCACCGGGCAGATGCGGTAACGGTACTGGCCGCCAATGGCTTCGGGCGGCAGGTCCATGAAGCGGTCGGGTACCTGGCGGAAGAAGCTCAGCGGCAGGCGATAGGCGTTGTGGCCCAGGATGGGGATGTCGTCCTGCACGCGTTCCTCGTCGTCCAGCACCTGTAGCTTGGTCGCCATGGGCAGCAGCTGGTCCAGCTGGTACTGCTGCATATGCGGATTGCCCACCCGCACCAGGTTGGCGATCAGCTCGCCCAGCGAGGCGTGGCCGATGACGGCGGCGCGCTTGGGCAGGCCGCCCCAGGCGCCGTCGGCACCGTTCAGCAGGGCTTCCAGCACGGATGCGTTTTCAAAGCCACCGCCGGCGTGCATGTGCACCACGAGTTTCAGCGGTGGCGGCAAGAAGCTACGCGCGGCCGCCACATAGGCGCCAACCTGGAACGGCATATAGGTGCCGCGGTCGTCCTCGATGCTCACGCCTTCTATGGGTTGCTGGGCCAGCAGCTGCAGGATGGAGAAGGTGGTGTCCGGGTCTTCGGCCAGGGCGTCGCAGCCGTCCACGATGTTGATCAGAATGCGCGGTGGCCCGCCATGGTCGCCGCGGATGTTCTGCATCAGCCACTGGATGCTTGCCGGCAGGCTGCGCTCCAGCGTGGCCAGGTCGTAGCCGGCGGACTGCATGCCGGCCGGGCTGAGGTAGATTTCGTGTAGGGTGTTGGGCACGCGGTAATCCCTGAGCTTGAGCATCGACGGGTCGGGGGTGAAGACGCCGTCCGGTGTCTCCAGGCCCAGCGCGGTGAAGGCGAAGCAGCCGGTGGTGTCGATGGCGTGGTCGCGCAGGTAGACCATGAAATCGTCGTCCACCTCCAGGTCTTCGGGTATGGAATAGTCCAGCGTGCCCAGGTGGATGTTCTTGAAGCCGAACTCGCGCAGCTTGGGCAGGATGGCTAGCTTGTCCTTCAGCGTCTGGCCCACGCGCGAGCCCACCGGGTTCTCGCGCAGCGACAGGTCGATCAGATAGGGGTCGATGTTGCGCAGCAGTGCGGTCTTTTGACGGGCTGCGGCGAGTTGCTGGTGGGCGTGCTGCAAGGCATGGGGTGCAGAGTGCATCGGTACGTGTTCCGTGGCGTTGGTGGAGAGCGTGACGCGGTATTTAACCATTGCGGCATGGCAGGGTCATGACCGCCCCCAGAACAATGCCAGGTAAAGAAGCGCGGCCCGCGTCGGAATGGCGGTGAAAGCAGGTAAAAAGGGCGGATGTTTGATCGTGTGTTGAAGCGTTCCCTGGCCTGGGGCCTGGGACTATGGTGGAGTGTTTGCGCCGTCGGTTTGCAGGCGGCCGAGTTAGCCAATGTGGGCAAGGGCGCGCTGGTGCTGGATGTGTGCAAGATCCATTTGCCAGGCGATGCCTTGCGTACCTTCTGGCGCGGGCCCGATGGCCAGACTCTTGCCGGCCTGCCGCAGGTGGACGGCTGGCTGCGTACCCGTAGCGAGCGGCTGCTGTGCGGCAGCAATGCCGGCATCTACGGCAAGGACCTGCGGCCCATCGGGCTGTATGTGGAGGATCGTCAGGTCTTGCGCCGCCTGAGCACCCGCAAGGACGGCTACGGCAACTTCTACCTGCAGCCCAACGGTGCCTTGGTGCTGACCGAGCAAAGCGCCACCATCTGGGAAACCGATGCTCTGGCCACTGTTTGGGACCAGCTGGCGCCCAGTGTGCGCTACGCCACGCAGTCGGGGCCGCTGCTGTTGCAGAACCGGCAGATCAACCCGCTGTTCACTCCCGGGTCGGACAACCGCCTGGTGCGCAACGCCGTGTGCACCCGCACGCCACAAGAGGTGGTGCTGGCCAAGAGCCGCTACCCCATCAACTTCTACGACTTTGCCAACACGCTGCGCGACAGCCTGGGCTGCCAGGACGCGCTGTACCTGGACGGCTCCATCTCCGAGCTGTTTCCACTGGAAGGCGGGCTGGGCGCGCCGCTGGGGCCCATGCTGGGCGTGGCCGTGCCGCTCAAATGAGTCGGCTGGAAATTTAAGAAAATAGTGGCTCTGGCGCACGAACTACCTGCGCAAGCAGCTATGAATTTTGTAGCTTGCGGTGCACCCAGGCCTCGAACTCCGCCAGCGGCAACGGGCGGCTGAACAGATAGCCCTGGTAGGCGTGGCAGTCGTGGCGGGCCAGGAAGTCGCGCTGGGCCTCGGTCTCCACCCCTTCGGCGATCACGTCCACGCCCAGGCTGTGCGCGAGGTTGACCACCATGCAGGCGATGGCTGCGTCGTTCGGGTCGGTCAGCAGGTCTTTGACGAAGCTCTGGTCGATCTTGATTTGCTCCAGCGGCAGCAGCTTGAGGTGGGACAGGGACGAATAGCCGGTGCCGAAGTCGTCCAGCGAAAAGCCCACGCCCACGCTTTTCAGAGCATTCATCTTGGCGCCGACCTCGGTGATGGAGGCCACCAGCAGGCTCTCGGTCAGCTCCAGCTTCAGGCGCTGCGGGTTGGCGCCAGTGTGGCGCAGCACGCTGAGCACCTGGTCCACAAAATCGGGCTGGCGAAACTGCCGTGGGCTGACGTTGACCGACAGCGTCAGCGCGGCCAACTCTGGAATGACGGCCCACTGCGCCAATTGCGCACAAGCCGCGTGCAGCACCCACAGGCCCAGCGGCAGTATCAGGCCGGACTCCTCCGCCAGCGGGATGAATTCGGCCGGCGACACCATGCCGCGCTGCGGGTGCAGCCAGCGTACCAGGGCCTCGGCGCCGGTGACCTGCAGCGAGCCTAGGAGCCTGTCGGACTTGGAAAGCGTCGGCTGCAAATCGACCGCAGCGGTCCATTTTTCACCGTCTTTTTGTCCCATAGCGGAGCTATGGGCCTGCAAATCCGGCAAAAACTGTTCTCGCTGGGGCCGATTTTCGCTTTCGACGTTCCAAGCCCGAGAGGCTCCTAGCATCTGCGGCTGGTAGTACAGCTGGAATTCGCTCTGCGCCAAGGCTTCGCGCAAGCCCATCTCCAGTGCCGAGCGCGCATGCACCACGGCCTGCATTTGCGGGTCGAAGAAGCACAGGGTGTTGCGGCCCGCCGCCTTGGCCTGGTACATGGCCATGTCGGCGCGCTTGAGTGGCTCCTCCAGCCCCTCGGGCTGGGGGCCGAACAGGGTGATGCCCAGGCTGGGCGTGACGTGGTAGCGGGTGCTGCCCAGCAGGTAGGCCTGGTTGAGGGTGGCCAGGATTTTCTCGCCGGCCGACCGCGCCTGCTGGGTGGCCAGGGGGGGCTGCGCGTCCAGGTCGGCCAGCATGACCACGAATTCGTCGCCGCCCAGGCGGGCCACGGTGTCGCTATCGCGCACGCAATCTATCAGCCGCTGGGCCACCTGCTGCAGTAGCTGGTCGCCCATTTCGTGGCCGTAGCTGTCGTTCAGGGTCTTGAAGTTGTCCAGGTCGATGAACAGCAGGGCACCATGGCGGGCGTGGCGCAGGCAGGCAGCCATGGCCTTGTCCAGGCGGTCCAGCAGCAGGCGCCGGTTGGGCAGGCTGGTCAGCTGGTCGGAGAAGGCCAGGTGCTTGGCCTGGGCCTCGGCGTCCTTGCGGTCGGTGATGTCGATGGAGATGCCGCCCACCGCATCCAACTGGCCCTGGCGGTTCTGTAGCGGAAATTTGATGGTGTAGTAGCAACGCCGGCCGTTTGGCGTTTCGGCCCAGCCTTCGTTGACCCGTTGCTGGCCGCTGTCCAGCACCTGCTGGTTTTCCATCGCGTATTGCTGCGCCAGGGTGACGGGGAAGACCTCTTCCATGCGCCGGCCCACAGCGTCGGCGCGCGGGGTGGCAGTGTCGTATTCCCACTGGCGGTTGACCAGCTGCAGGTGCTGATCGCGACCGGTGACGTAGATGGATACCGGCGCAAAGTCCAGCAGGTTGCCCATGAAGATCTGCGTCTCTTGCAGCTGCAACTCGGTACGCCTGCGCGCCGTGATGTCGCGCCAGTACACGATCACCACCTGCTGGCCGGCGGCGGTGAGTGGGGTGGACACATAGCGCTCCAGGATGCGGCCGTCGTGCAGCTCGAACTCTTCAGGCTGGCCGGGTGTGCCCAAGTACGGATGCAGGTCCTCAGGTTCTGCCTCTGGCGAACGGATCTGTTGCCAGCAATGTTGCCGCAGCTCGACCGGGTTGAGCCGCTGCAGCATGTCCGGCGGGATGGACCAGATCTGCACGAAGCAGGGGTTGAAAGCCACCAGTTCACCCTGTGGGCCGATGGCGGTTGCGCCGTCTGGCGATGCGTCCAGCATGGCGCGCAGCAGGGCCAGGGCGGCGTGCGGGTCGGTCGCCGCTGGCGCGGTGCTGTCTGCCAGGGCCGCAGTTAGCAGGTCATCCAAGGGGTGCATAGGCCGTGGGCGTTGGGAGGCCAGCGGTGTGGTGCTGGCGGGCGGGGTCACAGGGCAGGCAAATATGCCCGCAATCTACCTGCAACTGCCAACGTTGACCAGGGGCGCGTGCGGGTGCGGCGTTGCGGGTACGCCGCAGCGGCCAGGGAGATTTAAGCGAAACAGGCTTCCAGCGCAGGTTCAGCGTGCGCATGGCGCTATTAAATACGTAGCGTTTTGGATGGACCATGGACGCTACCGGGTGGCCGCGCGCTAACGTGTGTTGCCGGACTTGGACGGCAGGTTGAGGTTGATCTGCGTGAGCCTGACGCGGACCTTTTCAGCCGATATCGCGCCTTCTACTTCCCTCAGGTTGACGAACAGATCGCCCTTGCTGATGAGGACGTGGCCCACGGTGTAGGGCTTGTCTTGAAAGCGCACCTCGGTGCCCGGCTTGAGCAAGGGCATCCACAGCGTGGGTGGGTCCAGAAACGGGGCCTTGACGGGTACCGGTGCCGCTGCTGGAGTGGCGGTTGGCGCGGCCGTGGGCGCAGTGACCTGGAGAGGCGTGGCTGGGGCTGCTGGCGTCGATGCGGGGCTGTCAAACAGTTCGTCAAAATCGTCGCTCAACTGCAGATCTCCCTTGTCGATGGCTTGAGGTTCATACGCTGTATCGGACCGGCGCTGGGTAAAAAGGTTCATACCTGTTCTACCCGCCTCGGGCCCGCTATGCGTAACTCATTGTATCGACGCCACGCAAACCGCCCGCTTGTGCGCAGGCTAAGCCAGGTGTTTTAACAGGGCTTTGGCCACGGGCTCGGACGAGGCCGGGTTTTGGCCCGTAATCAGCAGGCCGTCGGCCACCACATAGGGCTGCCAGTCGGCCACTTTGGAGTAGCTGCCGCCTCGGGCTTGCAGCATGTCTTCCACCAGAAACGGCACGACCTCGGTCAGGCCTACGGCGGCTTCTTCGGTGTTGGTAAAGCCGGTGACAGCCTTGCCCGCGACCACCGATGTACCGTCGGCATTCTTGGGGTGGCGTAGTACGCCGGGCGCGTGGCATACCGTCGCCACCGGCTTGCCGGCGGCCAGCATGGCCTCGATCAGGGCGATGGATGTGGCGTCTTCGGCCAGGTCCCATAGCGGGCCGTGGCCACCGGGGTAGAACACCGCGTCATAGTCGGCGGCCGATACGCTGGCAAGTTTGTGGGTGCTGGCCAGCACGGCCTGGGCGGCGGCATCGGCCTTGAAGCGTTCGGTGGCCGGGGTTTGTGCGCTGGGGTCGTCGCTCTTGGGGTCCAGCGGGGGCTGGCCGCCCAGGGGTGAGACCAGGGTTACGTCCACGCCCGCGTTCTTGAATACGTAGTAGGGCGCAGCGAATTCTTCCAGCCAGAAGCCGGTCTTGCGGCCAGTGTTGCCGAGTTGGTCGTGCGAGGTCAGCACCATCAGAATTTTGCTCATCTTGTTTCCTTGTGTTGGTGGGGTGGAGTTAGTCGTTGGCCACGCGGATGACCAGCTTGCCGAAGTTCTTGCCTTCCAGCAGGCCTATGAAGGCATCGGGGGCGTTTTCCAGGCCGTCCACGACGTGCTCCTTGAACTTGACCTTGCCGGTGGCCAGCCAGGGGCCCATGTCCTTGGCGAACTCGGGGTAGCGGTGGCCGTAGTCGTCAAAGATGATGAAGCCCTGCATGCGGATGCGCTTGGTCAGCACCGTGCGCATCAGGCGGCTGCTGCGGTCCGGGCCGCTGGGCAGTTCGGTGGCGTTGTACTGGGCGATCAGGCCGCATACCGGCACGCGGGCCTTGTTGTTCAGCAGCGGCAGCACGGCGTCAAACACCTTGCCACCCACGTTCTCGAAGTACACGTCGATGCCCTGCGGGCAGGCCGCGGCCAGCTGGGCGGCCAGGTCGGGGCTGTGGTGGTCTATGCAGGCGTCAAAGCCCAGCTCTTCCACGGCCCAGCGGCATTTCTCCGCGCCGCCGGCAATGCCGACCACGCGGCAGCCCTTGAGCTTGGCGATTTGGCCCACGGTGGCACCCACTGGGCCGGTGGCGGCGGCCACCACCACGGTTTCGCCGGCCTGGGGCTGGCCAATGTCTAACAGACCCATGTAAGCGGTAAAGCCCGGCATGCCCAAAATGCCCAGGGCGTAGGAGGGCGGTGCCAGTTTCGGGTCCAGCTTGGTCAGGCCCTTGCCGTCTGACACGGCGTAGTCCTGCCAGCCGGTATAGGCCAGTACCCAGTCGCCCTCGGCAAAGCCGGGGTGCTGGCTGCTTTGCACGCGGCAGACGGTGGCGCCGACCATGACGGCACCCACGGCCACGGGGGCGGCATAGCTGGGCGCGTCGCTCATGCGGCCGCGCATATATGGGTCCAGCGACAGGTAGACGGTGCGCAGCAGCACCTGGCCTGGGCCAGCCACGGGCACGGGGCTACTGGCCAGGTGGAAGTTGGCTGCTGTGGGCGCGCCGTGCGGGCGCGAGGCTAGCTGAATCTGGCGGTTGATGGTGCTGCTTTGGGTGGTGGTTTGGCTCATGTGTGGGTTCCTTGGGGTGGGGGGTTACAGGGCGGCTTCCAGGATACGGCGGCTGATGGCGGGCGTGATGTCACCGTGTTCGCTGAGCTGGGTCATGCCGTGGTCCTGCAGCTGCTGTACCACGGTATCGATGGCGTCCGCGCCCAGGCCGTAGTCGCTCAGGCGGGTGGCGATGCCCATGCGCTCAAAGAAGTCGCGGGTCTGGGCGATGGCGGCGGTGATGCGTTCCTCGTCCGTGCCGGTGCGTATGCCCCAAACGCGCTCGCCATACTGCAGCAGCTTGTCGCGCTTTTGCACGCGGCGCTCTTCCAGCATGGCAGGCAGCACGATGGCCAGGGTGCGGGCGTGGTCGATGTTGTGCAGGGCGGTCAGCTCGTGGCCCACCATGTGGGTGGCCCAGTCTTGCGGCACGCCGGCGCCGATGAGTCCATTGAGTGCCAGGGTGGCGGCCCACATCAGGCTGGCGCGGTCCTCGTACACCGGTGTGGGTGCGGCCAGCAGGCGCGGGCCGATCTCCACCAGGGTCTGCAGCAGGCCTTCGGCAAACCGGTCTTGCACCGGC
This sequence comes from Rhodoferax sp. GW821-FHT10B06, assembly GCF_059415605.1. NCBI lineage: Bacteria > Pseudomonadati > Pseudomonadota > Betaproteobacteria > Burkholderiales > Comamonadaceae > Rhodoferax > Rhodoferax sp. GW821-FHT10B06. Next base: position 78,210 of record NZ_JBWKNO010000008.1, read on the forward strand.
GCGTTGACCGGGTAGGTCAGGTACTGCTCCACGGTGTGGACGAAGGCATCGACCACGCCATTGGCCAGTTGCTGGGGCGGCAAGGTGTAGGTCTTGGTCGGGTCGAGTACCGAGAACAGCGGGAACACCTTGGCGCTGCGGAAGGGCAGCTTGGCACCGATGTCGCGCCGGGTGATGACGCCGCCGTTGTTCATCTCCGAGCCGGTGGCGGGCAGCGTCAGCACAGCGCCAAAGGGCAGGGCCTGGCCGATGTTGCGGCCGCGCTGCAGCAGGATGTCCCAGGCATCGCCTTCGAACAGGGCCGCAGCGGCGATGAACTTGGTGGCGTCAATTACCGAGCCGCCGCCCACGGCCAGCAGGAAGTCGAAGCCCTCGGCCCGGATGCGCGCCACGGCCTGCAAGGCGATGTCATAGCTGGGGTTGGGCTCGATGCCGGCAAACGTGCTGTGCTGGCGCGTGCTCAGGGCCTGGCGCACCTCGGCCAGGGTGCCGGTTTTCTCGGCGCTGGCGCCACCGACCAGGATCAGCACCTTGGCGCTGGCGGGCACCAACTTGGCGATGTCGGCAATGCGGTCCTTGCCAAAGACGATATGGGTAGGGTTGTGGAAGTCAAAGTTCAGCATGGGGGTTCCTTGTTTGTAGAACGAGTGGTTGTAAATAGACCGGTCGGCTAGTTGGGTCGGCGAAAAAAATGATGGACATGCGTGGCTCAGGCGGTGCGTGGGCCCAGCAGCAGTTCGGTGCTGCGGGTAGCTTGGTCAAACGCGCTGCCGTCGCGGCGCAGCTTGGACAGGAGGCTGGCGCCCAGCCATAGCGCGTACAGGGTTTCGGCGGTGCTGGGGGCGTCCAGGCTGGCGGGCACGGAGCCGTCCAGTCGGGCTTCTTCCAGGCACAGGGCCAGGCGTTTTTGTACGCCGTCGGTGCCTTCGCGCAGGGTCTCGCGCATGGGCTCAGAGATGTCGGCCACTTCGGCGCTGAGCTTGACGATCAGGCATTTGGGGCTGGACGCAGGCTCTGTGCTGTCGCCCACGCCGCATTGCGTGACGTTCCAGTACGACCAGTAGCGCATTAGCCGGGCGCGTGCCGGCGTGCCGTCGGGCCGCAGCAACGCGTCCAGCTGCTGCAGATAGCGCTCGATATAGCGCGCCAGCAGCACCTCGCCAAAGCGTTCCTTGGAGCTGAAGTAATGGTAGAACGAGCCCTTGGGCACGCCCGCACTGGCCAGTATCTCGGCCAGGCCCACGCCCACGAATCCCTTGCTGGAGATCAGGCGTTCTCCGCAGTCGAGGATCTGGTTACGGGTGGGGGAGGCGTCGGCAAGCATGGGTTGGATTGTGGATCAAGTAGACCAGTCGTCTAGTTTGGACACATAAAAAACCCGCCATAGAGGCGGGTTTTAGTGGAAGGCTTTTGCTATGAAATACGTAGCTTCCTGCGCAGGAATTAATTGCGCTAGAGGCGTGTTTCGTTCCTAGTGGATGAACTTCACCGCAGCAATCGCCAGCCAGCCCAGCACAAAGTTCAGCACCACCAGGTTGTGGATTTGGCCGGCGGCGTGCGCGGCGGTGGGCCATTCGGCGGCGGCTACGGCGCGCTTGAACTTGGCAAAGCCGGCAAAGTAGATATGGCCAAACACCAGCACCATCAGCAGGCCCAGGCCGGCCATCAGGCTCCAGCCTACGGGCAGGCCCGCACCGGCGGCGCGGGCGGCTTTCATGCTGCTGCCATACATATGGCCGCCGGTAGCCAACAGCAGCACGATGGCGCCCAGCACCAGGCGGAAGAAGCGCTGCATCACCTGCACCATCAGCCGGGCGCGTGGCTGGGCCTCCATGGCGACCAGGGCGGCGGGGCGCAGGGCGAACAGCATGAAGGTCATGCCACCCATCCAGACGATGGCGGCCACTAAATGGAGAAAGGCAAAGGCTTCAAACAGCATGGCGGTATCTCGTGGGGGAAAGCTGCATTGTGACCGCCTCCGGTCCCTGGGCCCACGGCATGCTGCTAAATCTATAGCTGCCAGCGCAGGATTTATCTGCGCTAGCGCCGGTTTTTATCCTGAAACTCAGGCGTAGGTGTTGAGCTGGGTGCCCAGGCTGCCTGAGGTGGCCAGTGTCGGTGCGGGTGCGGGTGCGGGCTGGGGCAGGGCGTCTAACAATGTCTGCGCGTTGCTTTCCTGTACGTCCAGGGCTTTTTTCAGCACGCGGATGTTCAGGCTGTCGGACGCGGGGGCTTGTGCGGCGGCGGTGGCCGACTGCACGGCCGTGGTGTTGGCAATTCCCATGGTGCGGGTCTCCTGGCGGGGCGTAGAACGCGGTTCCTGGTTATCGGCGGTTTGCGGGCAGTCTGGAGCCGGGATTTCCCGTTTTTATGAAAAAAGGGCTGTGGCGCACGTATTAACTGCGCAGTCAGCTATTGAATACATAGCAACTACCAGGCGGCCAGCGCCTGCAAAAGTTGCTGGCGCGTGGCTGGCGGGGCAAAGCTGGCTTCGATGGAGGTGCGGGCAATGGTGCGCAGGTCGGCGTCGGTCCAGCCAAATGCGGCCTGGCAGCGCTGGTATTCACCCACCAGGCTGGCGCCCAGCAGCGAGGGGTCGTCGGTGTTCAGTGAGACGCGTACGCCGGCTCGGTATAGCCGGTCTACCGGGTGCTCGGCCAGCGAGGGGTAAACGCCCAGCAGCAGATTCGAGCTGGGGCAGATGCCCAGCGGTATCTGCCGATCCACCAGCAGGGCCACCACGGAAGGGTCTTCAATGGCGCGCACGCCGTGGTCGATACGGTCCGCGCCCAGCAGCAAGATGGCGTCGCGTACGCCCTCGGCTCCACTGGATTCACCCGCATGCACGGTGCGCCGCAGGCCGGCGGCCCCGGCGCGCTGGAAGGCTTCGGCAAAGCGTGGGCCGGTGCGGCCGGCCGCGGCTTCGTTGCCGTCTATGGACAGGGCCACCACGCGCGGATGGCGCAGCGCTACCAGCTGCTCCACCAACTGCACCGCCGCGTTGGCCGACTGGGTGCGCAGCAGGCTGATGCACAGGTTCACTGGCGGCAGACCGTCCTGCTCGGCGGCGCTCAGCCCGGCGTCTATGGCGTCCAGCATGGCTGGCAGCCGGCCATGCCAGGCCTTCCAGTGGCTGGGGTTGACGATCAGGTCGGCATAGCCCGCGCCGTTGTCGGCCAAGCGCTGGCTGTAGGCATAGGCCAATTGGGCTAGGCGCTCGGGCGTGTCGGCCAGCCCGCAGGCCCAGTCCAGAAAGTGCAGAAAGTCGCCCAGGCCCTGGAAGGCAAATAGCTGATCCACAGGCCGTGGCAGCGTTACACCCGCCTGCTGTGCCCAACTTGCCAGCAAGGCGGGCTCGAAGCAGCCCTCCAGGTGGGCATGTACCTCGGCCTTGGGCAGAGTGCGCAGTCGGTCTTGGGCGATGCTGGTGGGGACGGGGGACGTATGCATACGGCATCTTAGAGCGAGTTCAAAGTCTTTTGGGAGGCCCAAAAAAAGACTTTGAACAGGTTTCTAGCCGTGGAATACCCGCCTACTGAAGGACGGCGCAAGAGCAGGGGAGCCTCTAGAATGAATGTATTCAAAAGTAAGGAGTGCGCATGGAAGCTTCTTATGAAGAGTTGATCGCGCAGGTCTTCACATTGCAAACCACCTTGGACCATGTGGGCGCTTATGTCTATGCCAAGGATTTGCAGGGTCGCTACACCTACGCCAACAGCATGGTGTGCAAGCAGTTCCGTTGTCGCCTGGACGAGGTGGTGGGCGCTGCGGACGACAAGTTTTTTGATTTGACGGTCCACAACCAATTCATGGCCAATGACCGCCACGTCATCGCCACGGGAGAGAAGGTCGAATTGGAAGAGGTCACTCTGGCCAAGGGCCAGCAGCAGCCTACGATCTGCTGGTCCGTCAAGCTGCCGCTGCGCGCACCAAGTGGCGAGATCGTTGGTCTGTGCGGCATTTCTACCGACATCACCGAGCGTCGACGCCTGGAGAGTACGCTGATGGCCCAGAAGACACTGTTGGGCACGGTGCTGAATAATTTGGAGGCTCTGGTCTATATGAAGGACCGGCAGCGCCGTTATTTGTACGCCAATATCAACGCTGCCGAGCTGTTCGGCCAGACGCAGGAGAGCATCGTGGGCCTGACGGATGCGCAGATGATTCCCCCGGAGGAAGCGGAGCGTTTCGGCGTGATGGACCAGCAGGTGTTTGACAGCGGGCGTAAATCGACCGGCGAAGAAACCTTGGTGGATGCCGACGGCGTGACGCACCACTACTGGTCCATCAAGGTGCCCATCACCAACCACGGCGTGGTGGACGCCTATGTGGGCATCTCCACCGACATCACCGAGGTCGTGCGGCTGAAAAACCAGTTCCGCCTGCTGGCCAATACCGATGCACTCACCGGCATCCTGAGCCGCCGGCATCTGCTGGAGCGGGCCGAGCAGGAGCTCAAGCGCGTGCGCCGCGCGCAGACGCAGATCGCGGTGATCGCCTTTGATATCGACAACTTCAAACTGGTCAACGACGGCTTCGGCCACTCGGTGGGCGACCGCGCCATCGTCGCCGTGGTGCAGGCTTGCCAGCGCAATCTGCGCGAGACCGACCTCTTCGGCCGCATCGGCGGCGATGAATTCGTGGTGGTGGCGGTGGATTCCGACCTGGCGGGCGCCCTGGCCCTGGCCGAGCGTATGCGCCAGGGCGTGGAGCAGGCGCTGTGCTTGTCCAACGACGGCAGGCCCGTGCGACTGAGCTCCAGCTTCGGCGTGGTGATGTCCGAGCCCGATGCCACCTTGGACGAGTTGCTGACCCATGCCGATGGCATGCTCTACCGCGCCAAGCGTGCCGGGCGCAACCGTGTATGGCATTTGCCCAGCGACCCGCCATGAAAACCCTGAACCTGGTGGGCGCGGGGCGCGTGGGCCAGACCCTGGCACGTTTGTGGCGGCAGCAGGGCAGCTTCGCCGTACAGGACGTGCTGACCACCTCTTTGCAGCGCGCCGAGCTTGCCTGTGCTTCCATTGGCGCGGGCCGGGCTGTGGACAACCCGCAGGCCCTGCGCTCCGCCGATGTGTGGATGCTGGCCGTGCCGGATGCGCAGATTTCCGCCGCAGCCCAGGCGCTGGCGGCGGCCTTGCCTGCCAATGCCACACCTGCGCTGGCCTTCCATTGCAGCGGGGCCTTGGGCCATGGGCTGCTAGCACCGCTGGCTGAGCGGGGCTGGCAGACGGCCAGCGCGCATTGCATTCTGAGTTTCGCCTCGGTGGACGCGGCCGTGGCCCAGTTTGCCGGTACCGCCTGCGCGCTGGAGGGTGACCCGGCGGCCTGCGAAATTTTGCGGAGCGCCTTCACGGCCATTGGCGCGCAATGCTTTGGCGTGGCCACGGAGCACAAGCTGCTGTACCACGCGGCGGCGGTGTTTGCCACCAACTTCCTGCCGGTGCTGCAGAGCGTGGCCGAAGACGCCTGGCGTAGCAGTGGCGTGCCGGCGGAGCTGATCCCAGGCCTGCGCCGCATGTTGCTGAACAATGCCGTGGCCAATATCACCGCGCTGGGTCCAGCCGCCGCGCTGACCGGGCCGGCCGCGCGCGGCGACACCGCGGCCATTGCCCGTCAGGCGCAGGCCGTCACGGCCTGGGACGCCCAGGCCGGCGCGGCCTATGAGGCGTTGAGTGCGCTGGCTTTGCGGATGGCCGGTAAAACCTAGAGCCCCAGTACCACCATCAGGCGGCTGGCACAGGCACGCAAGGGGGCGCAGGGCGAGTGCAGTGCAAACTCCAGGCAGCTGCTGGCGTAGCCACGGTCATGCATCAGCCGTGCGGGGTCTATATCACGGCCCTGGCCAGCCATCAGCCATTTGAAGTCCACCTCCAGCAGCAGGCCGCTGGGCGATGCCCCCGCCGTGCCGCTGTCCAATGTCATCGTGTCCGTATACATAAAAGCTCCGCCGAAAATGAGGCTGGCTGTCCATTTCAATATAGGCAAGGCCATGCAGAACAAGGGCTGGAATAAAGCCCTGGATAGGCTGTATATGGGGCCTTATTTACATAACGCATCAGGCACACAAAGCGGCTACGTGAAACAATATTGCAATGCCAAAAAATGCACGTAAATCCCTGTTTCTGGTCGTTACCGGCCTGTGGCTGGCCTTGCCTGCACTGGCCCAACTGCCGCAGCGCAATCTCACGGTAGAGCTGCGCCAGATCGACGAGGCCGCGGCCTACACCGTCAGCACCCAGGCCACCAGCGCCCCGTTGGTGGCGCAGCAGGTGCAGGTGCGCAATGGCGAAAAGGCCACGCTGCACATGGGCCAGACCGTGCCCATCCGCTTTGTGCAGTCGGTGGTGGGGGGCAGTAGCAGCCAGTCGGGCAGCAGCGGAACCGGCAGTAGCAGCGGCGGTGGCGTCAGCTACGGCATGGTGTGGATGCAGGCTGGCCAGAGCATGGCGGTGCAGCCGCGCTGGCCCGGTGGCAAGCAGCCGGTGGCGGTGCAGATCGAGGTCCAGGCCGCCAGCGTGGAAGCGCCCACGGGCAATGCCGAGCTGCCCAGCCAGTCGCGCAGCCAGATGGCCACCACGGTCAGCGCGGCGCTGGGTCAGTGGGTCACGGTGGCCGCTACGGGTGCGCAGGCCCAGGCCAATACCTACAGCAGCGAAGCCGTGGCGGAGACGCGCCGCCTGGTGCAGATCCGTGTGCTGGCGCCTTGACGCCATGGCTTGGCTACGCTTGTTGCGTTATGGGGTGCTGGCGCTGGCTGCGGGGCTGGTCCATGCCGAGCCCGTGGTCTATGCGATCGATCCTGCGCGCACCGTGACCCAATATGAACTCGGCAGCCTTCAGAGCGGCCGATTCGAGCAGCACTCGGGCAGCATTCAACTGGACCTGCAGGCCAAAACCGGCTGGGCCAATGTCAATATTGCCGCTGCTTCAGTGCGCTCAGGCGTGGCTTTCATCGACAGCATTTTGCAAAGCGCGGAGCTGTTCAACGCCAGCCAGTACCCGACCATCCGTTTCGTGGGTGACCAGTTTCTGTTCAACGGCGACACCTTGACCGAGGTGGGCGGCAGCCTGACCCTGCTAGGCAAAACCCTGCCCGTGGTCTTGCATGTCACCCATTTCGCCTGCACAACGCCACCCGCGCCCGAGGCGTGTTCCGGTCGCTTTGAAACCACCATAGACCGCACCGACTACGGCATGGACATGGGCGTCAGTTGGGGCTTGCCCAAGGCTGTGCACCTCTTGGTACAGATGGAAGCAGTGCGTCCGCCTGTGGCAGATGCGTTACTAATTCAATAGCTGCTTGCGCAGATATCTACTGCGCTAGAGCCTCAATTTCTATAAATTTTCAAACGCTTTGGGGTTGCACTGCGCGGCGCAGCCGGCCCGGCGCCACGCCGTACAGCTGCTGGAAATGCCGGATGAAATGCGAGGCGTCGGCAAAGCCGCATTCATAGGCAATGGAACTGACGGGCGAGTCGGATGTGGTTAGCAGCCAGCGGCCGTACTTGAGGCGCGAGTTGCGGTAGAACTCGGACGGCGATGCACCGGTCTCGGCCATGAAGACCCGCTCCAGCTGGCGGCTGCTGGTCTCCACCAGGCGGGCGATCACGGCGATTTCCAGCGGCGTGGTGATGTTCTTTTCCATCAGCATGATGGCCTGGCGCAGCTTGTCGTTCTCCGTTGACGCATAGCCCAGCGCATGCCGGCGAGTGACATGCGTGGACGAGCGCTGCGACACCGTCATCTGGTGCACTACCTTGGCCGCGCGGTCCGGGCCGCAGTGGCGGCGGATCAGCTCGGTGGCCAGCTCGATGATGGAGATGCCGCCGGCGCAGGTAATGCGGTCGCCGTCGAACAAGTAGTCGGCATTCGTCGCAAACGCCTGGGCCGGGAACATCTTCTTCCAGTCGTTCACATGGAAGGAGTGCACGCAGGCAACCTTGCCCTGCAGCAGCCCGGCCTGGGCCAGCGCGAAGCTGCCGGTGCAGATGCCAACCAGCGGCGTACCGGCTGCAGCCACTTCTTGCAGAAAGCTGGTGTAGCGCCGGTCTACTTTGTCCATGAAGGGCAGCAGCCCGCCGATCACCGCCACGTAGTCGAACTGGTGCTGGCTCGATAGCGACTGCTGCACAGGAATCTCCACGCCGCAGCTGGCCTGGATCGGTTGGTCGGGCACGCCCAGTACCGTCCAGGTGCAGCGCACCTGCCGGCTCTGGTCGCCTATGTCGGCTGCGTGCCGCAGCGCATCGCACAGGCCGGCCAGCGACAGCAGCGGAAAGCGCGGCCAGAGCAGGATGCCGATGCGCAGCTCCACGCCCGATGGGTTCAGCGGCGGACGTTCCTTCGAGGCGTCCAGCAGGCCGACCAGTTCGTTCGCGCCTTGCTTGGCCAGGGGTTTAGGGGTTTTTACCGTATGTCGCATACGTTCAATTTACAGGCAAGCGCTTCCTATGCCAAGTGGGGGGTGATTTTGAACAATCGTGCCACGCCAACGCGTAACCCAGAAGCCTTCTTCCAACTTGCAGGAACCACCATGAAACCACTCTTTATCACCCGGCTGTTGTGCACCTTGCTCGGCGCTTTCGCGCTGCTGCCCACTGTGCAGGCGCAAACTCCTTCCACCATAGACAAAGGCAATTTGACCATCGCCTTCACCGGCGACATGCCCGGCACCGGCTACCAGGACGGCCTGATGATCGGCTACGACGGCGAGATCCTGCAGCGCATCGCCGACGCGGTAAAGCTCAAGGTGAAACCGGCACTGATGGAGTGGTCGGGCACCATCGCCTCGGTGCAGGCCAAGCGCGTGGACGTGATGGCCGGCACCATGGGCTGGACTGAGCAGCGCTCGAAGATCATGACGCTGAGCGACCCGATCCACTACTTCAAGAACGGCATCACCCAGTCGAACAAGACCAACTGGTCGCACCTGAAGGACCTGGAAGGCAAGAAGGTCGGCACGATCACCGGCTTCTCCTTCATCCCCGAGCTGCGCAAGATTGCCGGTCTGCAATTAACCATGTACGACACCTCGGACGCCGCAGTGCGTGATTTGCTGGCCGGCCGCATCGACGCGGTGATCGGCGACCCGCCGGTGATGCAGTACGCCATCTCGCGCAATCCGCAGTGGAACGTGCGCTTCAACGCCTTCGTGGATGCGAACCCCGACTTCCCGCTGCTGACCGGCCTGGGCCAGGTGGTGTTTGGTTTGAACAAGGACAACCCGGAACTGGCCCAGGCGGTGAACGCCGAGATCGCCAAACTCTGGCAGGGCTGCGAGCTGAAGAAGATCGGCAGCAAGTACGGCCTGGTGCAAGACGTGTGGTACGTGCCCGCCGGCCAGAACTTCCGCGCCGGTGTCGATCGCCCGGCCGATTGGAAATTGCCCTCCTGCAAGTAAGTCACCCTCCATTTGCCCACCCACGCTGCCATGAACAACCCACTGTTGCAGGTCCAAGGCCTGAAGAAAAGCTACGGCCAGACCGAGGTGCTGAAAGGCATTTCCTTTGATCTGGCCAAAGGCGAAACCCTGTCACTGATCGGGCCCAGCGGGTCGGGCAAATCCACCTGCCTGCGCTGCCTGAACTACCTGGAGCGGCCCTCCGAAGGTTCCATCCTGCTGGAGTCCGAGCGCATCGGCCAGCTGCCGGACAAGCGCGGTGGATTCCGCTTCATGAGCGACAAGGAGCTGGCGCCACAGCGTACCGAGATCGGCATGGTGTTCCAGCTGTTCTATCTGTGGCCGCACTTGAACGTGCGCGACAACGTGGCCCTGGGCCCGATCCGCGCTGGCGGCATGTCCAAGGCCGAGGCCTACGAGCTGGCCGACGAGATGCTGGACAAGGTGCATCTGCGCCACAAGGCGACCGAATACCCGGAGCGCCTGTCCGGCGGCCAGCAGCAGCGCGTGGCCATCGCCCGGGCGCTGGCGCAGCGGCCCAAGCTGATGCTGTTCGACGAGCCGACTTCCGCCCTCGACCCGGAGCTGGTGGGCGAGGTGCTGGGCGTGATCCGCGAGCTGGCGGAGGAGGGCCGCTCGATGATTTTGGTCACGCACGAGATCCGCTTTGCCCGCGACGTGGCCGACCGGGTGATCTTCATGGACGGTGGCCACATCGTCGAGCAGGGCGCCGCCGCCGATGTGATCAACCGGCCGCAGATGGAGCGCACGCGCAGCTTTCTCGGCCAGGTCGGCGCGGAAGCGGTTTTGTGATGGCTGCGTTCGATATTTTTGCGCGCATCCTGGCCACTCTGGCACTGGGTGCGGTCACCGCTGTGCAGGTAGCCGTGGGCGCATTCACCATCGCTGCGCTGCTGGGTTTGCTGCTGGCGATCTGCCGCACCTTCACCCGCAGCCGGCTGCTGCAATGGGCGATTGCCGGCTACATCGAATGGATGCGCAATGTGCCGGCGCTGGCGCATCTGTTTCTGCTGTACTTCGGACTGGCGGCAGTCGGACTGCGGCTGTCGCCGCTGACGGCGGCCGTCATTGGCTTGGGCCTGGTGGGGGCGGCGATTCTGTGCGATGTGTTCGGGTCGGGCCTGAAATCCTTGCATGTGGGTCAGCGCGAAGCGGCTTTGTCTGTGGGCCTGACACCTGTCAAGACACTGCGCCATGTGCTGCTACCGCAGATGCTGCGCGTGAACCTGCCGTCGCTGGGCAACTACGTCAGCCAGCTGCTGAAAGACACATCCATCGCTTCGGCCATCGCCGCGCCGGAGATCATGTTCTTCGCCCGCAATCTGGTGACTTCCACCTTCGAGACCACGCTGATCTACCTGGCGGCCATGCTGCTGTACGCCGCCATGATTTTGCCGATCAGCTGGGCCTTCGCCCGCACCGAACGCCACCTGGAGACACAGCGATGACCGTATTTTTCATGGCCTATCTGGAGTATTTGCCCGAGTGGTTGCCGCGCCTGGCCCGTGCCGCGGTGGTGACGGCGCAGCTGTCGGCGGTCGGCTTCATCGCTGCGCTGTTGGGTGGCGCGGCGCTGGTGGCGATGCTGCGCAGCGGCAACGGCCTGCTGCGCCATGCCGCCAATCTGTTCATCCAGACGCTGCGTACCGTGCCGCTGCTGGCTTTGCTGCTGGCGCTGTACTTTGCGTTGCCGCCGCTGGGTATCACCTTGTCGGGCTACTGGGCCGGCGCGCTGGGCCTGGGCCTGCACGGTGCTGCCTATGTGGCCGAGATCTTTCGCGGTGGGCTGAACGCCATCCACAAGGGCCAGCGCGAAGCGGCTTTGGCCGTCGGCCTGGCGCCGCGCGAGGTGTTCATCCGCGTGGTGTTGCCGCAGGCGCTGCGCCTGATGCTGCCGCCGCTGCTGAACACCTATGTGGCGCTGCTGAAAGACAGTTCTCTCTGCGCTCTGATTGCCACCGACGAGCTGATGCTGACGGCCCGGGCCATGGCCAGCGAATTCTTTCTGCCGCTGCACATCTTTTTTCTGGTCGGCTTGTTCTACTTCGGCATCGCCTTTCCGCTGTCCATGCTGTCGCGCCTGTTCGAGCGGCGGCTGGCGCGTGGCCGGCGTGTGATGGGGGCCGTATGAGCGTGGCGAATGTGGCTTTCGGCTCGATAGAGCAGACCCAGCAGGCGCTGGCATCCGGCGCGCTGACCAGCGTGGCGCTGGTGCAGGAGCATCTGGACCGCATCACCCGCTGGGACCCGCAGTTGCACGCCTTCATCGATGTGTATGCCGACGAGGCGCTGGCCGCTGCCGAAGGCCTGGACCGGCTGCGCCAGGCCGGCACGCTGCTTGGTCCGCTGCACGGCGTGACGGTGGCGATGAAGGATTTGTTCGACATCCAGGGCAAGCCCATCACCGGTGGTTCGGCCGCGCTGCCGCCGCGCACCTCCACACTGACGGCCAGCGCGGTGCAGCGCCTGCGCAGTGCCGGCGCCATCGTGCTGGGCAAGACGCACACTGTGGAATTCGCCTTTGGCGGCTGGGGCACGAATACGACCATGGGCACGCCCTGGAACCCCTGGGACCTGCAGACACACCGCGTGCCCGGCGGCTCCAGCAGCGGCTCGGCCGTGGCCGTGGCGGCCGGCATGGCCTGCGCCGCCATCGGTACCGACACCGGCGGATCGGTGCGCATCCCGGCCGGCCTGTGTGGCCTGGTCGGGCTGAAGACCACCCACGGCCTGGTGAGCCGCCACGGCCTGCTGGAGCTGTGCCCGACGCACGATACCGTCGGCCCGCTGACCCGCAGCGTCCGAGATTGCGCCACGATGCTGGATGTGCTGGCCGGGCCGGACCCGCTGGACCCGGTGTCGCGCCTGGCGCCTACGCGCTCGGTGGCGCAGGCTCTGGGGAAAGACATAAAGGGCCTGCGGGTGTGGACGCTGCCATGGGCCGAGCGAGAGGATGTGGACGCCGAGGTATTGCGCGCCTACGACCGGGCACTGGACGCGCTGGCGTCGATGGGCATGGTGCTGGTGGAGCGGCCACTGCCGCACAGCCTGGAGCATTCCATGCGCATCGCCGGCAGCCTGATGAGCGCCGAGGGCTATGCGCATTTGGGCCCCTTGTTCGAGCGCCGCGAGCTGCAGTTCGACCCGAATATCCAGCGCCGCATCCTGCTGGGCCGCGACATCGGCGCGGCGCAGTACATCCATTTGCTACGCCAGCGCGAACAGGCCAAGGCCGCGATGCTGGAGGCCATGGACGGCGTGGACGTGTGCGTGTTTCCGACGAATGCCATCAGCGCGATACCGTTGACTGAAGTGGACGAGTTGGCCACGCCGCTGTCGCGCTTCGGCCGGTTTGTGAATCTGCTGGACTTGTGCTCGGTGGCCGTGCCGGCGGGCTTGTCGTCGGCCGGCATGCCGATCTCGGTGCAGTTCATCGGCCGCCCGTTTGCCGAGCCGACGATTTTGCGGGCGGCGTTTGCTTTTGAGCAAGCCACGCCCTGGGGCCAGGCTGTGCCGCCTGGCCTGGCCTGAGGCTGCTTGCCATGTGCCCCGTGCTGCTGCGCAAGCCTGCACTATCGCTGCTGGTATTCGCCGGATTGTGGTGGGTCGGGGCTGCCACTGCGCAAAGCCTGGCGCTGGACCGCATCGCCGCGAAGGGCGTGGTCAGTGTCGGCTATATCGCTACGCCCGGTACGTTTGCATTTGAGGATGCACAGGGCAATACGGTGGGTTACTCCATTGACCTGTGCCTACGTGTGATCGACAACATCCGCAAGAGCCTGAAGCGCCCGGACCTGCGGGTACGCTACACCCAGCTCACAGGCGCCCAGCGCATCCCGATGTTGAAGGCCGGCAAGATCGATATCGAGTGCGGTGGCAACACGAATACGGTGGCGCGGCAAAAGGACGTGGATTTCTCCTACACCTTCTTCACCACCGGTGCCCGGCTGCTGACGCTGAAATCATTCCCGGTGCAGGGCAACAACGACCTGTGGCAAAAGCGTGTGGCCGTCAGCAAGGGCACGACGGCCGAGAGCCTGGTGCGCCAGCTGCAAACTGAACAGAACCTGCAGGTGATCAGCGTGGGCACCGACCCGGAAGGTGTTGCGCTGGTGGAGCGAGGCCAGGCAGATGCATTTGCGCAGGACGACATCCTGCTCTACGGCCTGCTCAGCGCCTCGCCGCGCAAAGACCAGCTGATGGTGAGCGGCCGTTTCATGTCGGTCGAACCGTACGCCTTCATGTTGCCCAAGGGCGATGTACCGCTGCGCGAAATTGTCGACAAGACCTTGCTGGGTTTGATGTCGTCTGGCGAGCTGCTCGGCCTCTACAAGAAATGGTTTGACACCGTCGCATTGCGCGTGCCGATGAATGTCTACATGCAGGAGAACCTGCGCTTCCCCAGCAAATACGGCGTCCCCTGATCGCCATTGAAAGACTGAAACGCCATGTTGTCCCTCCACAATTTCAGTATCCGGTTGCGCTTTTATCTGGTGCTGGCCTGCGTCTCCCTGTCCTTGCTGGTGCTCGGCGGCTGGGGCTGGGTCTCGGGTGTGCAGGCCAACCAGAGCACTGCCGATCTGTTTACCCGCGCCAATGCGGCTGCCGCCGACGTGGCCGTGCTGCGTGAATCGCTGGGCTTGGTGCGGCGCTGGGAAAGCTCGGCGATTGCCATCGGCACCTCGAACGCCGACCAGGTGCATGCGCTGATCGGCCGGTGGAAAGCCGAGGTGCAGAACGTGCAGCAGGTCGGCGCAAAAATCCGCCAGGCGAACCCGGCCGACGCCGAGATCGCCAAGCTGGTGGCCAACCAGGATAGGCTGATGCAGGACTACGCCGCGACCATGGGGCCGGCCTTGGAACAGCTGGAGTCGGCGGTGATCGACAGCCTGTCGGCGCTGGTGTTCTCGACCAAGGTGGACAAGAGCTTCCAGGCGCTGGGCGATAACACGTTACGCCTGATCGCCGCGCAGCAAGAGGCAGCGGTGCGGGCGCACCAGCAGATGCAGGCACAGTCCACCGCCGCATCCTTGCTGCGCGTGGGCCTGGTAGGCCTGACCCTGCTGCTGTTCGTGCCGCTGATGTGGCTGACGCTGCAATCGATTTGCCGGCCGCTGGACCGTGCCGTGGCTTTGGCCCGGCGCATCGCCATCGGCGATCTGGGCCAGACCATCGTGGTGCAGGGGCGGGACGAGACGGCGCAGTTGCTGCGGGCGCTGGATGCGATGCAGGCATCTCTGCGTACCGTGGTTGGTGAGGTGCGCGATTCTGCCGAGTCGATCAAGGCCGCCAGTGCCGAGGTCGCCAGCGGCAACCAGGACCTGAGCCAACGCACCGAGCAGGCGGCCAGCAATTTGCAAGGCACGGCATCGTCGCTGTCGGACCTGACCGGCACGGTGGGGCAGTCGGCCCGGTCGGCCCGGCAGGCCAACCAGCTGGCGTCTTCCGCCGCAGAAGTGGCAGCGCGCGGCGGCGCGGTGGTGGCCCAGGTGGTGGCCACCATGGACGAGATCAACCACAGCTCGCGCAAGATCGCCGACATCATTTCGGTGATTGACAGCATTGCCTTCCAGACCAACATTCTGGCCCTGAACGCCGCGGTGGAAGCTGCCCGCGCCGGCGAGCAGGGCCGGGGCTTTGCGGTGGTGGCGGCCGAGGTGCGCAACCTGGCGACCCGTTCTGCCCAGGCCGCACGCGAGATCAAACAGCTGATCGACGCCAGCTTCAACCGCGTCGAGGCCGGCTCGCGGCTGGTGTCGTCGGCCGGCAGCACCATGCGTGACATCGTCGATTCGGTGCAGCGCGTGACGGACATCATTAGCGAGATTACCGCCGCCGCGGCCGAGCAGAGCGTGGGCATAGAGCGGGTGAACACCGCCGTGGGTGAGCTCGATGAAATGACCCAACAAAACGCCGCCCTGGTGGAGCAGAGTGCCGCCGCCGCAGACAGCCTGAAAGGCCAAGCCGACAAGCTGGCCCAGGTGGTCGGCACCTTTCGCCTGGGGGCCTTGCGGCTGGCATAGCCCAGCCCGGCCAGTGGGCACCCGATTCCTTTTTTGACGACCTGAAAATATGAACCCCCTTTATCTCGACGATGCCGCCATTTCCCAGCTGCTTGACTTTGCCGGCGTGGCCGCCATTCTGGACGCCGCATTTGCCGACCTGGCTGCAGAGCAGGCTGAAATTCACCCGCGCCAGCGCAGCGGCAGCGGCAACATTCGGCTGAGCAGCATGGGCGCGCTGTGGGGTGCGCGCCAGGTCGGTGGCATCAAGGTCTACCCCACGGTGCAAGGCCAGTTTGCGTTTCTGGTCACGCTGTTTGACCTGGAAAAGAATGTGCCGATCGCCGTGCTGGATGGCGCCGAGCTGACCCGTTTTCGCACTGCCGCATTGACGGCGCTGATCGCCTCCAAAACGGCCAACCCGGCGCCGAAGAAGCTGGCGCTGTTTGGTGCCGGCCTGCAGGGGCGGGCCCAGGCACAGGCCTTGTGCGGAGTCTTTTCTTTTGAGGAGATCGCCGTGGTCGACCCACTGGGTGACGACAGCTGGTGCAGCCGCCTGGCGCTGCAAACCGGCAGCCGGGTGCAGCTGTGCAGTGCGGAAGCCGCGGTGCGCGGCGCCGACCTGGTGGTGACCGCCACACGTTCGCAGGTGCCGGTGTTCGACGGTCGTTGGCTGGAGCCCGGTGCCTTTGTCTGCGCCATCGGCACCAGCGCGCCCAAGGGGCGCGAGCTGGACGACGCCACCTTGTCCCGCGCCAGCCGCATCATCGTGGAATGGAAGCCGCAAAGCCTGGCCGAGGCCGGCGAGCTGGTGCTGTGGCGCCCGCAAAACGACTTCGAGCGCGCCAAGGTGGTGGATTTGCCCGAGCTGTATCGCCATGGGCAGCCTTGGCGCGGCAGCAGTGGCGACATCATTGTTGCCAAGTCGGTGGGGGTGGGCCTGGCCGATGTGGCCTGCGCCTACCTGGCCTATAACCGCCACGTCGCGGTGCAGAAATTGGTTTGAATTTACAAGCTTTTCATGCCTCTGGCGCTGGTAATAGCTGCGTAAGTAGCTATAAATTTGCTAGCGGCTGGTTTAGCTCAGCAGCGCCCGTACATGGTCGTTCAGGAAGCGGCCGCGCGGGTCGAGCTTGCGCCGCAGCGCGCGGAAATCGGCGGCGCGCGGGTACAGCGCGGTGACGTCGTCGGTGTCCAGAAAATGCATCTTGCCCCAGTGTGGGCGTGAGCCGTAACGGCGCAATATGGCATCGACATCGCGCAGATAGTCCCAGTAGTCCACGCCCGGCTGGCCGGACACCGACAGGGTGATGCTGTCCTGCTGGTAGAACGGGCTAATCCACGCCGGGTCGCCCGCGGTGAATCGGTATTCGATAGGGAAGATGCAGTTGGTGTGCTTGGTCAGCATCAGCTCGCGCACCGCGCGCACCGCCTCCTTACCGTGCTGTATGGGCACGGCGTATTCCAGCTCGTGGAAGTTCGGCACGTACTCGATGGGGTAGATCTCGGATGAGTAGGCGATCTTCTCGAACGGTGTGTCCAGCGCCGGTCGGTCGGTGATGTCGATGATCTTCATCTCGCAAACATCGGCGGTCTTGGTTGTGGTGGTCAGCGGCGCATCGGCCGTGTCGGCCAGGCAGTAGAGGTGCCGGCTCTGCGGCGTCGGGCACCAGAAGAAGCCGAAGTGCCGGTGTGTGGCCGCCAGTTCATCGTGCCGCGCCATGCAGGTCTCGAAGTCGTCGCGCCACACATGCTCGTGCAGCTGGTAGGCGTCGGTCACCTGCAGGGTCAACTCGGAGATCACGCCCAGCGTGCCCACCGACACCTGGGCGGCGTGCAATAGCTCGGCGTCGCTGCCATCCACCACCAGCACGCTGCCATCGGCCTGTACCAGCCGCAGCCCGGCGATTGACGAGGCCAGGCAGCCCAGCGTGGTGCCGGTGCCGTGGGTGCCGGTGGTGAACGCGCCCGCCACTGCCTGCGAATCGATATCGCCCTGGTTCACCAGTGAAAAACCGTGTGCTTTTAACGCTATCGCCAGGTCGTGGATGCGCGTGCCGGCAGCCACGCGCACCTGCTTCTTCGCGTTGTCAAAGCCGTTCACGCCCTGTATCTGCGCCAAGGACAGCAGCACGCCGCCGGTGCCCACCACCGGGGTGAAGCTGTGGCCCGAGCCGACGACGCGCAGGTTCAGATCGAGACGGTCCGTTTCGGCGACCATCTCGCGCAACTGGTCTTCGGAGGTGGGCGCACCCTTGTAGCGCGCGATGCACGATTGGTTGCCGACCCAATTGCGCCACAGGCCGCCTTTTTCGAATTGCATGTTGACTCCGGTTGAAGGCTGAGGATGGTTGCCGCTGGAATGCAGCAATCATGCCCGCCTGTTGCCCGCCAACATACCCAGATTCAGCCGCTGTTTCAAGGCCTCACACCAGAGTCCGGCGCAAGCTGGCTTTGCAGCGCCTTGGCCAACAGGCCCAAGGTCTTGATGCCTTGCTCCAGTTCACGGTCCCAGGGGCGGGCGATGTTCAGGCGCAGGTGGTTGGCAAACTTGCCCGACACCGAGAACAAGGCGCCCGGTGTGAAGGCTATGCCGCGTTGCGCCGCAGCGTGCAGCAGCGCCATGGTGTCCAGCGTGTCAGGCAAAGCGATCCACAGCCACCAGCCGCCAGCTGGGCCCCCGGCACGCGTGCCCAGCGGGAAGTGCTGCTGGACCGCCTGCGTTGCGGGTCCCACTGTGGCCGCCAGCCGTTCCCGCAGCTTGCGCAGGTGCGAGGGCAAGGCCCCGGACGCGATGAATTCCGCCAGCACCGCTTGCTCAAACAGCGGCGTGGTCAAAGAGTTGCTCAGCTTCAGCGACTCCAGCTGCCGCTGGTGGCGACCGCCCACCACCCAGCCCAGGCGCATGGCGGGTGCCATGCTTTTGCTGGCCGAGCCGCAGTAGATCACCCGTCCTGTGCGGTCCCAGGCCTTCACGGGGCGTGGGCGCTCGGGCGCGGACGCCAAGTCTCCAAAGGCATCGTCTTCGATCAGTACCGTGTCGTGCTTTTCTATGATGCCGAGCAGGCGCCGCTTGGCTGCATCTGGCATGCAGGACCCCAGCGGGTTCTGGAAGCTGGGCATCACCACCACGGCGCGCACGCTGCCGTGCTGTTCCAGGGCGTATTCCAGCGCTTCCAGGCTGATGCCCTGGCTAGCGGTGCAAGGTACTTCCAGCACCTTCAGTCCCAGGTGTTCGAACATCTGGACAATGCCGAAATACACCGGCGACTCTACCGCCACGGTGTCCCCCGGTCGGGTGACCGCACGCAGCGCGATCTGCAAGGCCTCGGTGGCGCCGTTGGTCACCAGCAGGTCTTGCGGGCCCAGCTCGATGCCGCAGCGCGTCAAATGGCCGACCAAGGCAGTTTTTAATGCGGGGAGCCCGGTGCCTGTGGCATAGGCCCCGAATGCCAAAGGGTCGCGGCGCAGTACGCGCTGGCCTATGCGTGCCAAGGTGTCGCAGGGGTACCACGGTGGGGCGGCATGGGCCAGGTGCAGCGGCAGCGTCAACGGCTGGGACGTGAGCGCATATAGCTGCGTCATACGGTGTTGCAGGGACGCCAACTGCTCGTACTGCACGGCCGATGGGGGTGGGGTGCCCATAGCGGCGCTGGTGGGGGGGCGTGTTTGCTGTTGCGCTTTCCAGTCGGCCACGTACATGCCCGACTTGGCACGGATTTCCACATAGCCTTCGCTCTCCAGCTGGCGGTAGCAGCGCACCACGGTGGACGCGCTGACGCCTTGGGATGTGGCGTATTCCCGCACGGAGGGCAGCTTGGCGCCTACCTGGTAGCGTTGGCGGCGGATGTCGAGCTTCAAAAGCTTGGAAAGCCGGATGTAACTGTGCTGCATGACAGATATGGTTTATCGTTATCTGTATAGCACACATGTCCTAATAGCTGGCGCTGTTCGCTAGTGTTTTTCGCGCATCATCGCTACATCACCCCAACCCATAACAGGACTTTCCTATGCATGCCGAGAATTTCAATCTGCAGCGCTACTTTCAGCGGATCGGATACGAAGGTGACGCCAAGGCGAATGCCGTCACGCTCGCTGAGATCATGCGTTGCCAGCTGTTTACCGTGCCCTTTGAGAATCTGGACGTGCAGGCCGGCAAGATCGTCTCGCTGGTGCCGGAACACATCGTTGAAAAGATCATCGACCGCCAGCGCGGCGGCTATTGCTACGAGGTCAACGGCATCTTCTCTATGGCCCTGTGTGCGCTAGGCATACCGTTTCGCCTGATTGCGGCACGGCCCATGTTCTACCCGGTGCGGCGACCCAAGACGCACATGGCCATCATCGCCACGGTAGACGGGGAAGACTGGTTGTGCGACCTGGGCTTTGGCAGCTATGGCATCCGCGCGCCCATGCGGCTAGCACTGCTGGACGTGGAGGTGCTGCAGGATGCAGACCGGTTCAAGCTGAGCCGATCCGACAACGGCGAATACCTGCTGCAGGCCTATGCGGGAGGGCAGTGGCTGAACCAGTACGGCTTCGATCTGTCTGCGCAGGAGTGGATCGACTTCGAGCCCGCCAACTACATGAACTCGACCCACCCCGGTGCGATCTTCGTGCAGAAAGTGGTGGTGGTTTTGCACAACCCGCAGGGGCGGGACATCCTGGTCGGCAATCAACTGAAGACGGTCACGCACGGAAAGCTCGAAGAGCGGGCGCTGGACGCGGAGGAACTCAAGACCGTCATGGGTAGCAAGTTTGGGCTGCCTGTGGTCGCGCCGCGCCTATAGCGAACTTGGGGAGCGCACTGGCCCCCTGGTGTTCCTACATCGCTGGGTCTTCATTCAGCCAGTGCGCTGCCACGCTACCCAGCGGGCAGGCTGGCGTGTCCCATGCAAATCCAATACCCGGTATCGACAGCGGCCAGGTCACCCGCCGTGCTGGCCCCCAAAAGCTCTGTTCGATGCCCGGACTCCAATCGCGCTGCGACTCGGCCGCCAGCGGCTGCGCTGCTGCGTCCGCCGTGCGTGGCAGTGACTGCAGCAGGGCAGCGGTGCGCGCCAACGAGGTCCTTGCAATGCTGCCGCTGCCCTCGCGCACGCGCCGCTCCAGCCCGCGCAGCACTGCCGCGGCCAGAAGGTAGCCGGTGGCGTGGTCCAGCGCCTGCACCGGCAGAGGCACTGGCTTGTCGGCCTGGGCGGCGCGCTGGCCCGCTTCGGCGATGCCTGTGCTCATCTGCACAATGCTGTCGAACCCTCTGCGCTGTGCCCAGGGGCCGCTGAAGCCATAGGCGTTCAGCGACACATCCACCAGGCCCGGGCGCAGCTGCTGGCGCCGGTCCGCGTCCAGCCCCATGCGTTGCAGCGCATCGCCACGGTAGCCGTGCACCAGCACATCGGTACTGCCCAGCAGCGCTTCCCAGCGGGCCCTGTCGGCGGGCCGGCGCAGGTCCAGCCGGGCGCAGCGTTTGCCCAGCGTGGTTTCTGGCACCACGGCTGGTTCATCCCACCAGGGCGGGTCTATGCGCAGAACCTCGGCGCCCAGGCCCGCCAGCAGCCGGGTAGCCACGGGGCCGGCCAGTACGCGGGTCAGATCCAGCACCCGCACCCCGCGTAGGGGCCGCTGGGCGGACGCCTGCCAGGCGGGCGCAGCAGCGCTGGCACCCATTTGCCAATGCAGCAGCGGCTCCGCCTGCACGGCCTGGCCTTGCGGGTGTTGCATCCATTGGCTCGCGCTGCGCATGACACCAGCGCAGCCACCTTGGGCCACGACGGCTGCCTCCAGGGCGTCGCCGGTCCAGCCGGCCACGGCCTGCGCCACGGCCGCGCGGTCCGCCGATACCTGCAGCACGGCGAGTGCTGCGGCGCGGTGGTGGGGGGCATTGGTGTGCAGGCGTATCCAGCCGTCGGCCGTGCGGTAGTCGCCCGCCACTGCATCCCACAGGGGCGGCACGGCCCAGCCTTGCGGGCGCAGCGAGGTGGCGAACCAGAACGAGGCCAGGCGGCTATCCACCTGCACCTCGGCCGCCGTGTCCGCAGGTAGCCCGAGGGCATGGCTGAGGCTGGACAGCGCCAGCCCGGCCGCCCCTATGGAGGCAGCTGCCAGGGCGGTGGTCTCGAACACCGAGGGCAGCTCGCCGTCGCCACTGAAGCGCACGCGCGGCAAGGCGGCTGCATTGCCCTCCAGGGCGGACCAGAGGGCGCTGAGGAAATGGCGGTGGGCGGCTGTGTGCATGGGGTGATGGCGGTGGAGATGCTGGCAAGGCAGTTTAGCCAGGACCGTATAGCCCAGTAATTTGGAGGTGATGCACCCCTACGCGCTGCCAATGCCGCGCATACGCCACCCGGCGTATTTCTTCAAAGCGCATGCGTGCCTACAGTCCATCCATCGCCACACACAGGCCCACATGCCGGGTGGCGTATGGGTTCAGTCAGGGTTTATTTCACTACCGGAGAAGCACACATGCAACGTCGATTTACTCTCAAGGCAATTACCGCCGCCGTGGCTCTGAGCAGCCTGTCCATCATCCCCGCGCATGCGGCTGACACCATCAAGGTTGGTGTGCTGCACAGCCTGTCGGGCACCATGGCCATTTCGGAAACCGTGTTGAAAGACACCGTGCTGATGGCGATTGACGAAATCAACGCCAAGGGCGGCGTCTTGGGCAAGAAGCTCGAACCCGTGGTGGTCGACCCGGCTTCCAACTGGCCGCTGTTCGCTGAAAAAACCAAGCAGCTGCTGGGCCAGGACAAGGTCGCCGTTATCTTTGGCTGCTGGACCTCGGTGTCGCGCAAGTCGGTACTGCCTGTCGTGGAAGAAATGAACGGCCTGCTGTTCTACCCTGTGCAGTACGAAGGTGAAGAGCTGTCGAAGAACGTGTTCTACACCGGTGCTGCGCCTAACCAGCAAGCCATTCCTGCGGTGGATTACCTGATGAGCAAGGCCGGTGGCGGCGCCAAGCGTTGGGTGCTGCTGGGCACCGACTATGTCTACCCCCGCACCACCAACAAGATTCTGCGCGCCTACCTGAAGAGCAAGGGCGTGGACGACAAGGACATCGACGAGAAGTACACCCCGTTTGGCCACAGCGATTACCAAACCATCGTGGCTGACATCAAGACGTTCTCTCAAGGCGGCAAGACCGCCGTGGTGTCCACCATCAACGGTGACTCCAACGTGCCGTTCTACAAAGAGCTGGGCAACGCCGGCCTGAAGGCCAAGGACGTGCCGGTCGTTGCTTTCTCCGTGGGTGAAGAAGAGCTGCGCGGTGTGGACACCAAGCCTCTGGTCGGCCACCTGGCTGCCTGGAACTACTTCATGTCCATCAAGAGCCCGACCAATACTGAGTTCATCAAGAAGTGGTCTGCCTACGCCAAGGCCAAGAACCTGCCAGGCGCCGACAAGCCTCTGACCAACGACCCGATGGAAGCCACCTATATCGGTATCAATATGTGGAAGCAAGCGGTCGAGAAGGCCAAGTCCACCGATACCGACAAGGTCATCGCCGCCATGGCCGGCCAGAAGTTCAATGCACCGTCCGGCATCGTGTCGGAAATGGACGCGACCAACCACCACCTGCACAAGTCGGTGTTCATCGGTGAAGTCAAGGCCGACGGCCAGTTCAATGTGGTGTGGAAGACGCCTGGTCCTGTGAAAGCCAAGCCATGGAGCCCGTACATCGAAGGCAATGCCGGCAAGCCCGATGCACCCGTGAAGAAGTAACACCCCCAGGCTACGCACTTCGTGTCTTCGCCCACCCCCTTGCAGGGGGCGATACCAGCGGCCTGGCAGAGCCAGTTCCGCGGTATCCCTGGAAGGGAGCAGGGGCGTTCTCGATGGCTGGTTCCATTCCCTCTTCCTACGGAGAGGGCTAGGGTGGGGGCGACGCCAGCGGCGCGCCCCCATCTCCTTTTTCTTTTTGAAAGCTGGGACATGTTCCGCCCCATCCTTCCCATTTTTACTGCTGCTCTGCTTTTAATAGCTGGTCACGCTTATGCACTAAGCGCTGACGAGGTAAAAGCCTTGGCAACCGGCGAAGCCGAAACGCGCATCGAAGCGCTGAACAAAGCCGTCGTCAACGCCGACGAGAAGACCGTGGCCTTCATCCAGGCGCTGTCCGACGACCAGATCAAGATCCAGGGTGACAAAGTCTTTTGGGTCCAGGGCGACAAGACCGTGGACCCTGCCAGTGGCGCCGCTGTGGCGCTACCGGAAGACGCCGAAGACGTCATCAACAACAACCAAATGCGCGGCGAGCTGGACAATGCGCTGGCCGCCCTGAAGCTGTTTTCCAAAGACGACAAGGTGCGTGCCGCCTCCGTCAAAACCCTGCTGGCCGAGCCCGACGAGAGCAAGCTGGCCCTGGTCGAAAAAGCCTTTGCTTCTGAGGCCAATGCCGCCATCAAAGAGCAGCTGGGCCTGCTGCGCGGCGCCTTGCTGCTCAACAGCACCGACAAGGCGCACCGTCTGGACGCCATCAAAACCCTGGCCGACAGCAGCAACCCTGCCACCAAGACGGTGCTGCTGGCGCGCCTGAAGGAAGAGGCGGAGCCAGATGTCAAAGTGGCCCTCTCGGCCGCATTGGCCAAGGTGGATGCGGCGCTGGCCTGGGGCAACCGCCTGGGCTCCATCTTCAGCGGCATCAGCCTGGGCTCCATCCTGTTGCTGGTGGCGCTGGGCCTGGCCATCACCTATGGGCTGATGGGCGTGATCAATATGGCGCACGGCGAGCTGATGATGATCGGCGCCTACGCCACGTATTTTGTGCAGACTGTTTTCCAAAAATATCTGCCTGGCGCCTTCGACTGGTATTTGCTGGCTGCCGTGCCCGTGTCCTTTCTGGTGGCGGCCCTGGTGGGCGCGGCGCTGGAACGCAGCGTGTTGCGCTTTCTGTATGGCCGCCCGCTGGAGACCTTGCTCGCCACCTGGGGTATCAGCCTGATGCTGCAGCAGCTGGTGCGCAGCATCTTCGGCGCGCAAAACGTCGGGGTGGAAAACCCGGTGTGGATGAGCGGTGGTGTGCAGGTGCTGGCCAATTTGTCGCTGCCCTATAACCGGCTGGTGATCATTGCCTTTGCCGTGGCCGTGCTGCTGGGCGTGGGTTGGCTGATTGGTCGGACCCGGCTTGGTCTGTTTGTGCGCGGCGTGACGCAAAACCGGCCCATCGCTTCTTGCATGGGCGTGAACACCGCGCGTATCGATACCTATGCGTTTGCGCTCGGCTCGGGCATCGCCGGACTGGCTGGTTGCGCGCTGAGCCAGGTGGGCAACGTGGGCCCCGACCTGGGCCAGGGCTATATCGTGGATGCCTTCATGGTGGTGGTACTGGGGGGCGTGGGCCAACTCGCCGGCACCGTGTACGCCGCGCTGGGCCTGGGCATCTTGAACAAGCTGTTGGAGGGATTGACCGGTGCGGTGTTGGCGAAGATCGCGGTGCTGGTGCTGATCATTATCTTTATCCAGAAACGACCACAGGGCATCTTTGCCATGAAGGGCCGGAGTGCAGAAGCATGAGTAACGTTGTTCTACCCACCAAAGGCCCGCTGCTGACCCGTTCCGGCTGGAGCAGCTTCATTGTCGCGCTGATCCTGGTTTGCGCCGTGGCGCCAGTGTTGAATCTCCTGACGCCGGCCGACAGCATCTGGCATCTGAGCGACTACGCCATTGCGCTGGTCGGCAAGATCATGTGCTACGCCATTGCAGCGCTGGCCATGGATTTGATCTGGGGCTACACCGGCATCTTGAGCCTGGGCCACGGTCTGTTCTTCGCCCTCGGCGGCTATGCCATGGGCATGTATTTGATGCGCCAGATCGGCCGCGACGGCAATTACAAAAGCGATCTGCCGGACTTCATGGTGTTCCTCGACTGGAAGGCCTTGCCCTGGCACTGGACCTTGAGCGGCAGCTTCGGCGCCACGCTGTTTTTGATCGTGGTGGCACCGGCGGTGGTGGCCGGTATCTTTGGCTTCTTCGCCTTCCGCTCGCGCATCAAGGGGGTGTACTTTTCCATCATCACGCAGGCGATGACCTTTGCCACCATGCTGCTGTTCTTCCGTAACGAAACCGGCTTTGGTGGCAACAACGGATTTACCGATTTCAAGCGCATCCTGGGCATCCCCATGGCCACCACTTCGATGCGCATGACCTTATTTGTGCTCACGGGTTTGACCTTGCTGGGCTTTTTCCTGTTCGCCAAATGGCTGGTCGGTAGCAAGTACGGCCGGGTGTTGCAGGCCATCCGCGATGCGGAAACGCGTGTCATGTTTTCCGGCTATTCGCCACTCGGCTACAAGCTGAGCATCTGGGTGATTTCTGCCGTGATGTGCGGCGTGGCCGGGGCCTTGTATGTGACGCAAGTGGGCATCATCAACCCCAGCGAGATGAGCCCCGCGAACTCAATCGAGATCGCCGTGTGGGCCGCAGTCGGTGGCCGGGCGACGCTGATCGGCCCCATCCTGGGCGCCTTCATCGTCAACGGTGCGAAGAGCTGGTTGACCGTGGCCTATCCCGAGTTCTGGCTGTACTTTCTGGGTGCCCTGTTTATTGCTGTGACATTGTTCCTGCCGGACGGCGTGGTGGGTTTGGTGAAGAAGTTGAAGGGAGCCAAGGCATGACGCCCGATCTGATGGACGAAGGCACGGAGCGCCTGGACCGCAAAGAAAAGCAGCAACACGGAACCGGCCAGACTGAATCCGGTGGCCGCGAAGCCGGCTTCTCGCGCATCCATACCCCTGGTGAGGTGGACATCGCCCACGGCCGCATCCTGTACCTGGAAGATGTGCACGTGAGCTTTGACGGCTTCAAGGCCATCAACGGCCTGAGTCTGGACATCGCGCCCGGCGAGCTGCGCTGCATCATCGGCCCCAATGGCGCCGGCAAGACCACGATGATGGACATCATCACCGGCAAGACCCGGCCGAACAGCGGCAAGGTGTTCTTCGGTAGCACCATCGACCTGCTGCGCCACAACGAGCCCGAGATCGCCCAGCTGGGCATTGGCCGCAAGTTCCAGAAGCCCACGGTGTTTGAAAAGCTCAGCGTGTTCGAGAACCTGGAGCTGGCGCTGAAGATGAACAAGAGCGTCAAGTCATCCATGCTGCACAAGCTCGATTCGGCGCAGAGCGACAAGCTGGCCGAGATGCTGACCACCATCCACCTGGCCGACAGCGTGACGCGCCAGGCCGGCAACCTCAGCCACGGCCAGAAGCAGTGGTTGGAGATCGGCATGCTGTTGATGCAAGATCCCAAATTGCTGCTGCTGGACGAGCCAGTGGCCGGCATGACCGATGAGGAAACCGCACGCACGGCCGAGCTGTTCCTGACGCTGAAGGGCAAGCATTCGCTGATGGTGGTAGAGCACGACATGAGCTTCATCAAGACCATCTCGGAGATCGTCACCGTGCTGTGCGATGGCTCGGTGCTGGCACAGGGCACGCTGGACCAGGTGCAGGCCGATGAGCGCGTGATTGAGGTTTATCTTGGCCGATAGAGCTGCGCTCCTAGCCAATTGGGCTCTGACCCCTATTGGCGGGTTGACGTTAGCCGCCTGTACTTCACCCTTAACTAGATCCTTCCACCATGCTGAACGTTAAGAACATCAACCAGTACTACGGCGGCTCGCACATCCTGCGCGACGTCAGCCTGCAATGCACCAAAGGCAAGGTCACCGTGCTGCTGGGCCGCAACGGCGTGGGCAAGACGACCTTGCTGAAATCGCTGATGGGCCTGGTGCCCATCAAGACCGGCAGCATTGAGCTGGACGGCAAGGCCATCCAGGGCTACACGCCGTATGAGCGGGCCCGCGCAGGTGTCGGCTTTGTGCCGCAAGGCCGCGAAATCTTTGCCCGCCTGACGGTGGAAGAAAACCTGCGCATGGGCCTGGCCTACAAAAGCGCCAGCACGCCTATTCCGCCCGAGCTGTTCACTTTGTTTCCGGTACTCAAGCAGATGATTAACCGGCGCGGCGGCGACCTGTCTGGCGGGCAGCAGCAGCAGCTGGCCATTGCCCGCGCGCTGGCCGCCGGCCCCAAGCTGCTGATCTTGGACGAACCCACCGAGGGCATACAGCCCAGCATCATCAAGGACATTGGCCGCGTGATCCGCATGCTGGCCGACCGCGGCGACATGGCCATTCTGTTGGTGGAGCAGTACTACGATTTCGCCCAGGAACTGGCCGACGATTACCTGGTGATGGAGCGCGGCGAGTTCATCGCCCGCGGCCTGGGCAAGGACATGGAAGCCAACGGCGTACGCAATCTGGTGGCGATTTGATTCCTGCTGTATCCGGGGTAGATAAAAAACCCGTAAAGGTCTGACATCGATCCAGGAAGGCCTTAGAGTCTGGTACTACGTACTTTTGCCGTACCCGCCATGACTTCTTTTCTAAAACGCCTGATTCCCAAGTTTGGTCAGACCGCGCCCGAGCCCGCGGCGCCGGCGCAGTCAGCCCCGGCACCTGCCGCCGTGGTTAAGCCGCCCGTGCCGCCGCGTCCGCAGCCGGTAGTGGCGCGCCGCCCTCTGGTCTCTGCCAATGGCGATGTGGCCGGGTTTGAGTTCCGAATCGACGACGCTGTGCAGCGCAGTCTTAGTGCCAGTGGCGATGCTGCTGCGCAAACCGCCCAGGTGGCGGCTGTGCTGGTGGCGGCTCGGCTGGTGGCCATGCAGGGGCGCACCGGTTTTGCGCGGTTGCCTGCGGCGTGGTTGGCGCAGGCTGTGGTGCCCAAGGACGATGCCGGCGTGGTGGTCGGCGTGGAGGCCGATGCGGCACAGCCGCTGGCACCCGAGGCGCAGCAGGCGTTGCGTGACACGGTGGCCGCCTTCCGCACGGCCGGGGCCCGCCTGGCCTGGAGCAGCAGCCTGGACATGGGCGTGGCCCCGGACTTCTGGCTGCTGCGACCCGGCGCGGCCGGTGTGGATGCCTTGCTGGAGCAGCTGAAAACCCAGGCCGGCGCGGCAGCCAAGCTACCGGCCATCGTCACCGACCTGGCCCAGGTCGAGCATATGGAACTGGTGCTGCACGGCGGCGCGCAGTTTGCCAGCGGCGCCATGGGCAGCGCGGCACGCGTGGCCAAACCCAAGGCCCAGGCCCTGGCACCCGAGGTGGGGCGCCTGTCCCAGCTGCTGAGCCAGCTCTCTGCCGGAGCCGACACGCCGGTGATCGTGGCGGCCATCAAGGGCGATGTGAGCCTGACCTACCGTTTGCTGCAGCGCATGAACAGCGCCAGCTTTGCCCACCTGGGCGGCATTTCCAGCGTGGACCAGGCGGTGCAGATGCTGGGCCGCAACGATCTGCACCGCTGGTTGTCGCTGATGCTGATGCAGTTCGCCGGCAGCCGCAAGATGGCCTCGGCTCTGCAAGAGATCGCGCTGTGCCGCTCGCGCCTGGTCGAGCTGCTGGCCATAGAGCGTGGCGAGTCCGAGCCAGGCCGCTTCTTCACCCTGGGGCTGGCGTCCATGCTGGGCCTGATCCTCAAAATAAGTCCTGAGGAAGTAGTCGCTACTCTCAGCTTGCCGCCTGAGGCCGAGCAGGCCCTGCTGGGCCAGGCCGGCCCCTGGCATGTCTACCTGCATACCGCCGCGCAGGTAGAGAACCAGACCGCCAGCGACGCCAGTGTGGCGGCCGACGGCTTCAGCAGCCTGGACCGGGTGCTGGAACTCTCCAGCCAGGCCTGGGCTTGGGCCGAGGCCAATGCGGTGAAAGACGGCGCCAAGCCGGCTTGAACCACGGGACTGGGTTGCTATTTATTTGGTAGCAGCTGGCGCAGGTAGTACCTGCGCCAGAGCCACTTTTTATCTGAATCCCTATAGCGCAGTCTGCACCGTGCCTACGCAGGGGCCAAAGCCTATGCGGGCCTGGCCGGCGCGTTCGCACCAGCCGCGCAGCGCCACCCGGTCGCCGTCTTCCAGGTAGCGGCGCTGCACGCCGCCGGGCAGCTCCAGCGGTACCTGGCCGCCGCGCGTCAGTTCCAGTAAACAGCCTTCTTCACCCGGCTCTGGGCCGGACTGGGTGCCGGTGCCCAGCAGGTCGCCGGTCTGCAGATTGCAGCCATTGCTGCTGTGGTGGGCCAGCATATGCGCTACCGACCAGTAAGCGTGCCGGTAGCTGGTGTGCGACAAGCGTGTGGCTTGGGTCTGGCCCGCCGGGGTGAGCCAGGTTTCCAGTTGGATGTCTATGCCCTGCACCCGGGGCGAATGCAGATAGGGCAGGGCTGGCGGGTCGTTGGCTGCGCGCGGCAGGGCCGAGCGGTAGGGCGCCAGCGCCTCCAGTGTGACGATCCAGGGCGACACCGTGGTCAGAAAGTTCTTGGCCATGAAGGGCCCCAGCGGCATGGATTCCCAGGCCTGCACGTCGCGTGCCGACCAGTCGTTCAGTAGGCACAGGCCGAACACATGCTGCTCTGCATCGTCTAGTGCGATGGCGCTGCCGCGTGGGTTGCCGGGGCCGACGTAGATGCCTAGCTCCAGCTCGTAGTCCAGCTTGGCGATAGGGCCGAAGCGGGGCGTGGCGGCGTCGGGCGCGCGGGTCTGGCCCTGCGGCCGGGGCACGCCGGTGCCGCTGATGGCTACCGAAGATGCGCGCCCGTGGTAGCCGATGGGCAGCCATTTGAAGTTGGGCGGCAGCGCGTTGTCGGGCTGGAAGGCGCGGCCCGCATTCAGCGCGTGGTACTGCGAGGTGAGGAAGTCGGTGTAGTCGCCGATCTGCGCCGGTACCGCGTATTCCGCATCCGCCTGGGCCACCAGGCAGGTTTGCAGCTGCGCGGCTTCGGGCGCCCCTTCGCGCAGCAGGCGCGACAGAGCCCACCGCAGTGCGGACCAGGCGCTGGGGCCGAGGGCCATCAGGCCATTGAGCGTGCTGGTGCAGGCCGCCTCGGCTGCCCGGGCGGCCAGTCCGCTGAACACATTCTGCGCATAGGCTGCGGCCAGGTCGAGGATGGCGTCGCCAATGGCCACGCCGCCGCGCCACGCCTCCTGGCAGCCGCTGCGGCGGAACACGCAGTAGGGCAGGTTTTGCAAGGGGAAATCGCTGCCCGGTTGCTGGGCGGAGGCGACCCAGCTACGCAGGCTGGGGTCATGGGTTTCGTTGAGCATGGAGCTGCCTTTCATCAAGGGATCAAAACCGGTGGCGTATGCCGATGCCATAGCTATTGCCGCTGGCGTCGATGACGCTGAGCGGCGCGGGCAGGGTGCGTGTGCGGGTGGCGTCGTGCATCCACATGGCGTACACATCGGTGCGTTGCGACAGCTTGTGGTCGTAGCCCAGGCTGAGGATCTTGCGTTCCACATTGCCGCCGGCCACGCTGGCCGGCACGGGCGCCACGGTGTCGTGGGTGGTACGGGCGGCATAGCCTGCCAGGAAGCGGCCGGCGCCTACGGGCACTGCGGCGCTGATGTCCCACAAGCGATAGCCGACGTTCTGCGGTGCGGCCTGTGTGCCGTCGTTCTGGATATGGCCGATGTGGGTGTACAGCTTCACCGCATCGAAGTCGTACGAGGCCGCCAGCTGCCAGCTGCTGGTGTCGTTCGGCGTGGTGCCATCGGCAAAAGTCAGCGGGTCCTTCTTCACGCTTTGCCACACCAGCGAGGTCGCCAGCGGGCCCTGGGTATAGGCCAGGCGCAGCGCGCTGTTGCCGCCGCCCTGGCCTTCGGACAGCGAGCGTGCCGCCGTCGCCGAGGCGCCGGCAAACGTGGGGGTTTCATACACCAGGGAGTTGGTCCAGCTGGTGCCGCCGCCGAGAATGCCGCCGGTGAAGGTCAGCAGCGGCAGCGGGCCAAAGACCATGGAGTCGCCAAAGGCGTTGGAGCCAATGGTGTTCAGAAACAGCTGCGAGATGATCGTGCCCGCGCGTAGCCGGCCCCAGCTGGGGCTGGATAGACCGACCCAGGCGGCGCGCGAGAACAACGGATCGGCCGCCACATTCACCGGCGCCGGCAGTGCACCGCTGCGGCCGGAAGCACCGACATCGCTGCGGAAGAAAGCCGACAGCTCGAACAAGGCGTTCAGCCCTCCGCCCAGGTCTTCGTTGCCGCGAACGCCCCAGTGGCTGGCCGACATGCCGCCGTCTTCCAGCTTGGTGGTGCGCAGGCTTTGTGTGTTGATGCCGCTGATGGAACTGGCAAAACTGCCGGCCACGTTGTCCACCAGGCCGTACATCTGCAGGCCCGGGGTGACGGCAGGCTGGCCTTGGGCGGTGCCTGCGTAAGAGCACAGGGCGGCCAGGGCCCAAGGGGTGAGTGTGGATAGTTTGGATTGCATGGTGTTGTCTCCTCGGTGGGGTGGTGGTGAATTTCGGAACGTGGCTATCCCTGGCGCAGTCGGCGGGCGACTGCGCCACAAGCGGAATCAGCGGGAAGGGCTTGGTTTGGCTAAGCTTGGCTAGGTTTTCATCGCGCGCTGGCCTGCAGTGCGTCGTCGAAGATGGCGACGGCGCGGGTCCAGCCGGCCGATGCGGCGCGCACCTTGACCGGGAAGCAACTGATGTAGAAGCCGTGCGGCGGCAGGGCCGACAAGTTGTGCAGCTTCTCCAGATGGCAGTAGCCGATCTCGCGGCCGGCCTTGTGGCCTTCCCAGATCAGGCTGGCGTCCCGGGTGTCTGCATAACGCTGGGCGGTTTGCGCGAATGGCGCGTCCCAGCTCCAGGCGTCGGTGCC
Source organism: Rhodoferax sp. GW821-FHT10B06 (assembly GCF_059415605.1). Classification (NCBI taxonomy): domain Bacteria; kingdom Pseudomonadati; phylum Pseudomonadota; class Betaproteobacteria; order Burkholderiales; family Comamonadaceae; genus Rhodoferax; species Rhodoferax sp. GW821-FHT10B06. Next base: position 110,283 of record NZ_JBWKNO010000008.1, read on the forward strand.
GGTCAGGCGCACACCGCGCTCCAGCAGGTACAGCGTGGCCTCGCGGCCCATGCCGCAGCCGGCGCGGGTATAGCCCGGCGAGCCGTAGGCGGCCTCGGCGGCGGTGTTGATGACCACGATGTCCAGCGGCTGCAGCGTGTGGCCTATGCGCGCCAGCTCGGCCTGTACATCGGCGGGCTGCACCACATAGCCGTCGGGGAAGTGGCGAAAGTCCAGCTTCACACCGGGCTGGAAGCACCAGTTCAGGTCCACCTCGTCGATGGTGATGGCGCGCTGGCCGCCGTCCATGGTGGAGGCGAAGTGCCAGGGGGCGTCCAGGTGGGTGCCGTTGTGGGTGTTCAGCTGCACGTCTTCCACGGCCCAGGCCTCGCCGTCAGGCATGTCTTCTTGCTGCAGGCCGGGGAAGAAGCGGGCCATCTCCGGGTAGCTGGTCTGGTGGTCGATGTAGCTGATCTTGGGCCCCAGGCCGGGCGGGTCGGAGGGCACGTCGTTTTCCAGGTGCATGGAGATGTCGATGAAGCGGCGGGTCATGCTTGGTCTTTCGTGGTTTGCTATGGATTCAGTAGCTACCTGCGCAGGTAATATCTGCGCTAGCGGCTGTTTTTGTATAAATGCTCAGCGGTGCAGCGCCTGCTGCGCGCGCATCAGCACCATGGCCGCTACGGCTGCCACCACAATGCCGGGGCTTGAAGCCGCCATCACCCCGCCCAGGCCCATGCCGGCGGCCAATACCTGCCCGGCAATCATGGGTCCGCTGATGGCACCCAGCCGGCCGACCGTGATGGAGGCTCCAACCCCGGTCGCACGGATGGACGTGGGGTAGAGCGTGGGCGCCATCGCATACAGCACCAGCTGGCCACCCAGGGTGCAGAAGCCCGCGCCCAACCCGGCCAGCAGCATCAGCCCCAGGCCGTCCGACAGACCCAGCCCGGCCAGTGACAGCAGCATGCCCAGATAGATGCAGACGGCGGTGAATACGCGCTCCTTGCCGTCCATCAATTTGCCCACCAGCAGCGAGCCGGCGGCGCCGCCGAAGTTGAAGAACAGCTGCACCAGGCCCGCATCGGCGCGCCGAAAGCCTTTGCCCTGCAGCAGCGAGGGCAGCCAGTTCAGCAGCATGTAGAGCACGGTCAGCACAAAGAAGCTGGCCAGCCACAGCAGCAGGGTGGACTTCCACATACCGCCCTGGAACAAACCGGCCATGCTGCTGCCAGCGTTGCTGGAGTGGGGCCGGTCTGGCTGCGCCTGGCCCAGGTTGCGGTTCACAAAGGCGCGCGATTCCGGCAGCAGCACGACCAGCAGCAGCGCAATCGCCATCGGCAGCACGCCGCCTACATAGAACAGGCCGCGCCAGCCGCCGCCAAAGTTCAGCATGCCCAGTACCGCCGCCAAGGCCCCGCCCAGCGGAATGCCGGCATAGGTCAGGCTGACGGCCATGCCGCGCTTGTGCTCGTCCGCCGCTTCGGACGACAGGGCGATCAGGATGGGCAGCGCCGCGCCCAGGCCCAGACCGGCCAGAAAGCGCGCGGCCAGCAGGCTGGTGTAGTCCCACACATGGGCTGTCGCCAGCGAGAACAGGCCGAATAGCAGCACCGAGCCGATCAGCACCTTCTTGCGGCCGATGCGGTCGGCCAGCCAGCCGCCAAACAAGGCACTGGGCAGCAGGCCGACCAGGCCGGCGCTGAACATGCCGCCCATCTGCGGCGGCAGCAGCTTGAATTCGGCACCGATGCCGGGTGCGGCAATGCCGGCGGCCTGCAGGTCCAGGCCTTCGAGCAGGGCCACGATGAAGCAGAGCAACAGGGTGAGCCACTTGCTGGTGTTGGGTAGGGCCGCGCCGGTAGGGGCGCTGGCGGTGGGGCTGGTCATTTCTGGTCTCCTGGTGGTTTGTGTTGTGGGCGGTAGGGGCGTGCGCACCCCCGGCGCGGTCGGCGTGCGACTGCGCCTTGCTTGGCAGGGCAAAGGGAGTGGGAGAGCGGCGGGGGGCTTATGGCCCCATGGCCTGGCCGCCGTGTCTAGGCTGTGTGGGCATGGCGGTCCTTAGTGGGTGGGGGCAGCGCAGGCGCCGCGCAGGCCGTGGGTGATGAAGGCCACCAGCAGTGGCCCGCTGGTGTCGAAGTCGCCCGGCTGGTTCTGGCCCAGCGACAGGCGTTCTATGCGGCGGTCGTTCACATGGTGCAGCAGCGCGCCCAGCGCAAACTGGTAGCACCAGGCGGCCTGGCTGCGCGTGGCCTGGGGTAGGGCGGCGGCCAGCGCGTCGATGAAGGCGTGGGCCAGCGGGTCGAACAGCTCGCGTATCACCGGCTCGTCTTCCTCTTGGTGGTTGCTCATGCCACGCGACAGGATGCGCATGAAGTTCTGCCCTGTCGCCTGGGCCGCCACCTTCAGCACCGGCAGCACAAAGGCATTGACGATGTCCTCCAGCAATTGGCCCGGTGCGGCATTTCGCTGGGCCGCAGCCAGCGACTCCAGCCGCTCGCCGATGTAGCCCGCACGCTCGCGGAAGATGGCGTGGTACAGCGACAGCTTAGGGCCGTAGTAGTAGCCCACCAGGGCCAGCGGCACGCCGGCTTCTTCGGCGATGTCGCGTATCGATACGCCATGGAAACCGGCCGTGGCGAACAGTCGCTCTGCTGCCAGCAGGATGTTTTGCTGCCGATTCGGCGCCAGCGCGTCCTCGCCAGGTTCGGTGGCCGCCTTGCGCCGGCTGGCCGGTGTGCTGCGGGTGGTAGATGTGGTTTTGGGTGATGGCATAGGTTGGTTTATACGCTTGTACAAGAATATTGAACACTCGTACAAACACCGATGCCTGTTTTTACCTTGCAATGTTGTACGTTTGTACAAATCATGTTAAAGAAATACCCAGGGATGACCTGGGTACTATGGTTTTGATAGCTTCTGGCGCAGATACTTCCTGCGCTAGAGGCTGATTTGGCTAGGATTGGCGGGCGACGCGCCAGCGCGGCCACAGCAGGTTGATCACCAGGCCCAGCATCACCAGGCCGGCTGCTATCAGCTTCCAGGCCGGCAGGGGTTCGCCCAGCCACCAGGCCGAGGTGCCCATGCCAAACACCGGCACCAGCAGGGCCAGGGGCGAGATGGTGGCGGCCGGGTGGCGTGCCAGCAGCCAGGCCCACATGGCGTAGCCAAACAGGCTGTTGCCCCAGGCCTGCCACACCACGGCGACCCAGGTGCCGAGGTCGGCGGTGTGCAGGCTGGTGACCAGGGCCGCACTGCCTTCGAACACCCAGGCCAGCGCCAGCAGCGGGGGTACGGCAAACAGGCTGGACCAGACCACGTAGGCCATCATGTTGACCTTGCCTGCCTGGCGCGATGCGGTGTTGCCGCCACCCCAGGACAGTGCCGCCAGCAGCACCACGGCCAGACCCAGCGGGGTGGTGCTGCCGTCGGTGTGCAGCATGATGACCACGATGCCGCTGGCCGCCAGCAGCAGGCCACACCACTGGTAGGCCTGCATGCGTTCCTTGGTGGTGCGCATGGCCAGGGCAATGGTGAAGAACACCTGGGTCTGCACCACCAGCGAGGCCAGCCCCGGCGAGATATGGCCCTGCATGGCCCAGTAGATCAGCCCAAACTGGCCCACGCCAATCAGCACGCCATAGGTGGCCAGGTTGCGCCAGGGCACGGTCGGCCGTGGGATGAAGAACACCGCCGGCAGCAGCACCAGCGCGAAGCGCCAGGTGGCCAGCCATAGCGGCGTGAAGTGCGCCAGCGCGATCTTGATGATGGCGAAGTTGCTACCCCACACCGCCACGATGGCCAGAGCCAGCAAAAAGCGACGCAGGGACAGTTGTGTAGACATGTAACAGAAATAGGTGAAAAGGCCGCCATTGTGGGGCCTGTGCTTTACCCCCGTGTGTACGCTACCCTTTTAGTAGCTGCTGGCGCAGGGTCTATCAGCGCCAGCGGCACTTTTTATGCCAGGTTTTGGCGGCGTGTCAGCTGCAGCGGCATGCCGCCCGCCGGGCGCAGCGTGACGTTCAGCACCGGTTGGGGCGGCGCCGCGCTGCCCGGCGCCAGGCGGAAGCGCTGCAGCACCATGGCGGCGATCAGCGTCATCTCGGTCGTCGCAAACAGATTGCCTATGCACACCCGTGGCCCGGCGCCAAACGGCAGGTAGCTGCCGCGCTCGTGCAGGGCCTGGCCGGTGCTGGAAAAACGCTCGGGGTCAAAGCGCTCGGGCTCGGGGAACCAGCGCGCATCGTGCTGCAGCACCCAGGGCGTGACGCGCACCAGTGCACCTTTGGGTAGCTGCCAGGGGCCGATCTGCACCGGGCGCAGCGCGCGCCGGCTGATTAGCGAGGGTGCCGGCGGGTACAGGCGCATGGTTTCTTTCAGCGTCTGGGCCAGGTAGGGCAGCTGGGGCAGGTCCTCATAGCAAGGCGGGCGCTGGCCCAGCACCTGGTCCACCTCGTCCTGGGCGCGCTGGGCATAGTCGGGGTGGGCAGCCATGGTGTGGCCCCACCAGGTGAGGGCGGCGGCGGTGGTTTCGTGGCCGGCCAGGAAGATGGTCATGCACTGGTCGCGCACCTCTTCGTCGCTCAGCGCGCCGCCATCACCGCTGTCGTCGCTGTCGTCGCGCACGGCCATCAGCATGGCCAGCAGGTCGCTTTGTGCGGTGCCGTTGGCCTGGCGGCGCTGCCGGATGTGGCGGCGCACCAGGCCGTCCAGCATGTGCTTGGCGCGACGGGTGGCCCATTTGTGCGGCATCCAGTCGGGCAGGCTGAAGGGCCAGAAGAATTCCTCCATGCCAGCGCGGCTGATCACCTGCACCGCCTGCTCGGCCGCTAGCGCTTCGGCGCGGTTGCTGTCGCTGATCTGCTGGCTGAACAGAGTGCGCAGCACCACGTCCATGGTCAGCTGGGTCACCATGTGTTCGAAGTTCAGCGTCTGCGTGGGCAGGGGCGGCAAGGCGTCCAGGGCCTGGGCGGCGGCGGCCACCATGTGCTGGGCGTAGCCGGCCATGCGCTTGGGGCCAAAGCCGGGTTGCAGCATGCGGCGCTGGCGCTGCCAGGTATCGCCCTCGGTCACCAGCACGCTCTGGCCGTGCACCTTGGCGAAGACCGCCGTGCCGCGCTCCCAGCGGATGAAGTTGCGCGCCTGCTCTACCAGCACTTCGCGCACCCAGTCGGGGCGGAAGAATTCGAAGGTTTGCTCCGGGCCTATGCGCGCGTGCACCGCGTCACCGTAGTGGCTGTGCATATGCCGCGCCGTACCCAGGTAGTCGCGGCGCATCTGGCCCAGCAGGGGGAAGCCGAAAAAGCGGGGCAGGGGGCCTGGAGGAAAGCTTGCGTTGGATGGGGTCATGGTGGCTACTGTGCGCGTGCTTGGCCGGCGTGTATTGAACGATTACGACAAGCCCGGCTGGCTACACTGCCGTGATGTTGTCCCACACCTCGCCCAAGGGCGCCACGGCCCACCTGATTGCCCCCGGCATGGGCCTGGGTGCCTGCGTGCGGGCCTATATCTCGCGCAGCACCCTGGGCGTGGATCTGCTGCCGCAGGAACGCTACAACCATTTTCCTGCCAGCCCGCTGTGCGGCATCTCCTGGTTCACGCATGGCGTGGCCGATATGCTGCCGGCCGACGGCAGTGGCGATTGGCTCCAGCGTCTGCCGCCCATCTCGTTTTTTGGTCCGCATACACGGCCCACGGTGTCGTACAACCCGGGCCCGGCCCAGGGCTTCATGCTGCTCATGCTGCCCGACGCCCTGCACGCCATGACCGGCGTGGATGTGGCGGCCCAGGTAAACCGGCAAAGTCCCTTGCACCAGGTGCTGGATGCCAGCTGGTGCGAGATGGCCCAGGTCGCACTGCAGGCGCCCGACGACGCGGATCGGGTGCGGGTCATCGAGGCCTTTTTGCTGCCGCGCTGGCAGCAGGCGCGCACCCAGGGCGCGGTGCCGGTGCGCAGCTTTCAGGACTGGGCTGAGACTCTGGCGGTGCGCGCCCTGGCATCCGGCGCGGGCCAGAGCCTGCGCCAGGCCGAACGCCGGGTGAAGGCCTGGACGGGTCAGTCCCTGCGTGCGTTGCAGGGCCGTAGCCGGGCCGAGGCCGCGTTCTTCCAGGTGCGCCAGGCAGAGGATGCCGGCAATGTCGTCTGGGCCGACCTGGCGGCCGGTGCGGGTTATGCAGACCAGTCCCACCTGTGCCGCGAGACGCGCCGCGTCACCGGCCTGAGCCCCGAGGTCCTGCGCCAGCGCGTGCAGGACGACGAGAGCTTCTGGGTTTACCGCATCTGGAGCTGAACCCCCTTCCGGGGCGCGGATTGCATGTGCCAGGCCGCACTCGTAAAATCAAACGATCCACTCCAGGAGCCAGACATGGATGTTTCATCGGTCTATCGGCAATCCGTTCAGCCTACCCAGCCTACCGACATTGCGTCGGAAACCCGCAACGCGCAACGCCGCGCCGCCCAGCGCGACGACCCCGAAGTCAGCAAGGTCGCCCAAGACCAGAACCCACCGGCCAAGCCGCCGCCCGTGGTGAACAGTCAGGGCCAGACCACAGGTCGCATAGTCAACACCACCGCCTGAGTCGGCCATGGTCGCCATTACTGGCACCAGTCTGTCGATTCCGCAGGTGCAAACCGGCCCCGATAAGGCGCAGGTTGCACAGGCGCGGCGGGATGCGGACGCCGCCCAGAGCCGGGCGGACGAGTTGCGCGCCGCCGCCGACCAGGCCGACCGCTCGGCCCGTAACAGCCAGGACACGGCCAACGACCTGAACAGCCGTAGCAAGCAAATGGACGCCACCTACGCGCAGCAACTGCGCCGCGCCAGCCAGACCAAGGGTTTGATCATCAACGTCAGTGCCTGAGCCATCTGCTACACAAGTGATAGCTGCTTGCGCAGGTATTTCCTGCGTTAGAGTCTGTTTTTGCCTAGATGTCCGCCCGCTACCAGGCCGCCGTATCCAGGCGGTAATAGCCTTGCAGCTCGCGGTACAGCGCCGGGTCGTACTCGGCCAGCGCGGCGCCTTGTTCAAAAAACACCTCTGACACCACGGCGAAGAACTCGGCCGGGTCCTGTGCGCCATAGTGGTTCAGCAGGCCGGGCTCGCCCACATGCGCTTCGCGGCGCAGCTTGGCGTAGGCGGCGTGGAATACGCGTGACCAGCGCTGCGGGTCGGTGCCGGGCAGGCGCCGGGGCGCGCCGTTGGCGTGGCCGGTTTCCTGGTCCAGCTGGTGGGCAAATTCATGGATCACCACGTTGCGCCCGTCGTCGGCCGTGGCCGCGCCTTCCAGGCTGTCCTGCCAGGACAGGATGATCTGGCCCTGCGACCAGGATTCGCCCGCCAGCGCATGGCGCTGCTCCTGCAGCACGCCGGCGCCATCAGACGTGGCGCGGTCCACCGCGAAGGCGCCGGGGTAGACCAGGATTTGCCGCAAATTGGCATAGCGGTCGATGGACCGGTTCAGCACCAGCAGACAGGCCTGGGCGGCGATGACCACGCGCATTTCCTCCGTCACCTCCAGGCCGGCGCAGCCTATGAAGGCTTTTTCGGCGATGAAGACCTGCATGTGCTTCTTCAACTGCAGCTGCAGATCGGCTGGCAGGCGGCGAAACAGCGGCACCCGGCGCCGCAATATCTTGCGCCAGGCGGTGGGGAATGCCTGCTGCTGCAGCTTGCGCCGGCGCCGCGCCACCCACCAGCGTGGCAGCAACCAGCCCAGGGCGCACACCAGGGCCAGGATCAGCAAGGCAATAAAGGTGGCGGTGGGTGTGTCCATGGAAATCGGTGTGGCAACAAATCGGTGCGGAACCTGCTAGCTGGGTGCCAACGCGGCGTTTGCAATGCCGGCGCCGATGATTTTGCCGGTGGACGTGGGAGGGTCCACCCTAGGTACAAAGCGGCGCAGCAGGTGCAAGATCCATAGGCTGTGGTGCAGGCTGGGTGCGAATGCGGTGGCGCTGGGCTGGTGCAGCACAGTGGGGCAGATGCGCGCACCAAGCCGGCTGCCTTTCGTCGAGTCGTTTCAATGTGGACACTGGGGGGTGTAGAAAATGCCCGCCGATAACATGATGCAAACAGACTGTGACTCGGCCAAGCCGCCCGCGGGCTTGCTTTCCACGGAGCCCGCCGGGCGCCGGGAGATTCGGCATGCTGCCATTTCAGTCACCGTCTCTCTGCTGGTGTTTGCGGCGGCCGTGCCTTTTGCCAGGATGCCGCTGGTACAGATTCCCGCCTTTATTCCCATGTATGTGTCGGTGCTGGTGATTTGCGATCTGATTACCGCCGTGCTGTTGTTTGGTCAGTTCAGCGTGGTGCGCACGCCGGCTTTGCTGCTGCTGGCCTGTGGCTATCTGTTCACGGCAAGCGCCACGCTGGAGTATTTGTCGATTTTTCCTGGTCTCTTGTCGCCAACCGGCCTGTTCGGGTCGGGGCCTCAGACTTCTTCTGCGATGTACATGTTCTGGCACAGCGGGTTTCCGCTGGCCATCATGGGCTATACGTTGTTGAAGGGCAAGGTTTTCAAAACCTTTCAACCGCAGCAGCTGATGCGGGATCGCCCATCCATTGCGATTGCTGTCGCTGTGGTGGGCATATTTGTTCTGGTGGCTGGGTTTGGGCTCTTCGCCACGCAAGGCCAGGCCTATATTCCGATTTTTCTCAATGGCAACCGCACCACCGATATGGGGCACAGGTTTTTATTCGGCGTGTGGGCTCTCAGCCTGGCCGCCTTGGTGGCGGTGTGGAAGAAGAAGCCGCACACGGTACTGGATGTGTGGCTGCTGGTTGTCATGTGCGTGTGGTTGTTCGATATTGCACTGGCGGCGCTTTTGAATACCGGCCGATACGATTTGGGCTGGTATGTAGGCCGGATCTACGGTCTGCTGGCCGCGAGCTTTTTGCTGATTGCTTTGTTGATTGAAGATGTGAAGCAGCACCAGCGGTTGTTCCAGCTGTCGATCAAGCTTGGTGCGGCCAACAAGGTTCTGGCGAATTTGGCGCGGCATGACGGATTGACGGGGCTGGCGAACCGGCGGTATTTTGATGAGTATCTGGCGGAGCAGATCGCTGTTGCGAGCCGCTTCCACAGGTCGTTGGCCTTGATCCTTTGCGACATAGACCATTTCAAGGATTTCAATGACCACTACGGACACCAGGCGGGTGACGCTTGCCTGAAGCGCGTTGCACGCGTGCTCGCGTCCTGCTCGCACCGTCCAGCTGATCTGGTGGCGCGTTACGGAGGAGAGGAGTTTGCCTTCATCCTGCCCGATACCGATCTGCGGGCCGCCGCGCGGATGGCGGAGGAGATACGCCGTGAAGTCAGCCACCTGGGCATTGCGCATGCCCATTCCTCGGCGGGTTCTTGTGTCAGTATCAGCAGCGGGGTTTCCGAGCTGGTGCCACCCATGCAAGCCCCGCAACTGATTGCTGCAGCCGATGAGTTGCTCTACCACGCCAAGGGCTTGGGGAGGAACCAGGTGGTCAGTGCATGGGCGGTCATCTAGCCCCGACTAGCCATGTCAGCGTGTGCCCTGTTGCGCGAAGCCCAACGCGGCTTCCACCATGCGGCGCAGATGCGGCTGGATGCGGGCGGCCACCTCGGGCAGGTAGTCGAAGGGCATGGCTTCCTGCATATAGCTGCACTGCGTCATCTCCAGCTGGATCGCATGGATGTTCTGCGCAGGCTGGCCGTACTGGCGGGTGATGTAGCCGCCCTTGAAGCGGCCGTTCAGCACCGCGATGTAGCCCGGTGCGGATTCGGCAATGGCTAGCAGTTGGGCCGCCATCGCCGGGTCGCAACTGGTGCCGTTGCCGCTGCCCAGGTTCAGGTCCGGCAGCTTGCCTTCGAAGAAGCGCGGCAGCACGGAGCGGATCGAATGCGCATCCCACAACACGGCTTTGCCATGCACGGATTTCAGCCGCGCCAGCTCGGCTTGCAGCTGCTGGTGGTAGGGCTGCCAAATGCTGTCGCGGCGCTCGGCGATCTCGGCTTCACCGGGTACATCCTGCGGGTCGCGGTACAGCGGTTGGTCGTCGAAGTCGTCCACCGGGCAGAGTCCGGTGACGCTCTGGCCCGGGTACAGGCTGGCGCCCGAGGGGTCCCGGTTCAGGTCGATCACATAGCGCGAATGGGTGGCTATCAGCAGCGATGCGCCCAGGTCTTTGGCAAAGTCGTACAGGCGCTCCAGGTGCCAGTCGGTGTCGTGCACTTGTTGGGCCACATCGGTCAGGCGCGTGGCCAGGGCCGGTGGCACATAGGTGCCGACATGGGGCATGGAGATCAGCAGCGGTTGTGTGCCTTGGTGGAAGTTAAAGGCTTGCATGGAGGCTCCTGGAGAGGTGAAGAAGGCGGCGGTTTACGCCGGGTGAGGGTATGTTTGAAGGTTTGTGGTGGTGGCCAAGCGCGACAATAGGGGGTATTCCCTTGTGCCACTGCGGCCCCTCAGTCAGACAGCTTGCGTGCTGAATTCCATGTACCGAGACACCAAACCGTTCTTCTTGCTCAGCGATGCACCTGTTCCGGTGGCGCTGCAGCCCTGGGTGCGTGCACGCCATAGTCCGGCCGTGCCACTCACTCCTGCGGACCCTGCATTGCAGGGCTGGATGCATGACTCGGATGCGGGCCGTTGCTGGCTGGTGGACGGGACAGAGTTGAATGCATGGCTTGCCTGCGTGGACGCCATGCGTGCCGCGGGTTGGCTGGAGGGTTTGCCGTGGGCGCTGTGGTTGTCGCAGCCCGGCATGCGGGACCTCTATGCGTCGACAGCCTGGGAGCAGGGGGCGGTGGAGGTATTCGATACGGCGCAGGGCGCAGGTCTGGCGCATCAGGTCCAGGCTTTGTTGCAGCGCCTGTGCTCGCCCTATGGCCAGGCGGCCCAACTGCGCCGCAACCGTACCGAGCAAAAAGCCTTGCGCGCCAGCCTGGACAACCTGCCTGCACCCATCTTCATCAAGAATGCCGACGGCGTCTATACAGAGGCTAACCAGGCCTTCGTCGACTTTCTGGGCTTGTCGCGCGAACAGATCATTGGCAAGACGGTCTACGACGTGGCACCGCCGGAGTTGGCGGCCATATATGCCGATGCCGACCAGCGCCTGCTGGCATCCGGCAGCCGGCAAATCTACGACACCCAGGTGCGCTGGGCCGACGGCAGCCTGCGCGAGGTGACGTTTTACAAAGCCGTGTTCCACGGCGTGGACGGTGCACCCGCAGGGCAGGCCGGCGCCATTTTTGACATCACCGAGCGCAAGCGCATGGAGCGCCGTTTGCGTACCCTGGCCGAGACCGACAGCCTGACCGGAATCCTGAACCGGCGCAGCTTCATCGAGCAGGCCGAGCGTCGCATGCGCGATGCCCTGGCTGCGCAGGAACCGGTCACCGTGATGCTGTTCGACCTGGACCATTTCAAGCAGATCAACGACTTGCACGGCCACGCGGCGGGCGACGCGGTGCTGTGCCATATCAGCAGCCTGGTCGGCCATCTGCTGCGGGCCGAGGACATGCTGGCGCGCATGGGTGGCGACGAGTTCGCCATCATGCTGCAAGGCGCCCTGGACGGCCATGCCGTGGCCGAGCGCCTGCCCGCCGTGGTGGCCACCACGCCCATGGCACAGCCCACACAGCACGTGGCCTGCACCATCAGCCTGGGGGCTTTGATCATCCATCCAGGGCAGCACAGCCTGGACAGCCTGCTGCACCAGGCCGACCTGGCCTTGTACGAGGCCAAGAACCAGGGGCGCAACCGCAGCGTGGTGCGCGACTACCGGCTGTTGAGCCCGGTCTAGGCCCGATCTGCGGCTCGGCGACCTGCACCTCATACCAATGCCGTACGCGCGGCGACGAACGCCGCCTGGGCCTGGGCCCGCAGCGGATGGAGGCTGCCGCTGCCGGTGCGCTGTTGGCCGGCGACCCAGACGGCGTCCAATGCCGAAGTGCGGTGGCTGCCGAATACATGGGCCGAGAACATGGCGGGTGCTGCCAAGTCACGCAACGCCAGGTGTTGCGCATCCAGCACGCAGAAGTCGGCGCGCTGGCCCACGGCCAGGCCTTGTGCGTTGCGGCCCGAGGCTTGCGCGCCACCGGCCACAGCTTGAAGCAAGGTGGCCGTAGCGACCTGGGGCTGCTGCGCGCTGGCCAGCACATTGCGCTGGCGGAACTGCAGGCGCTGGCCGTATTCGAGCAGCAGCAGCTCTTCGGCCGCATTCACGCAGGCATGGCTGTCCGAGCCCAGGCCCCAGGCGCCGCCGTGGCCCAGCCAGCGCGGCATGTCGAACAGGCCGTCGCCGAGGTTGGCCTCGGTACTCGGGCAGATGCCGGCGACTGCGCCACTGGCGGCGGCGCGCTGGTACTCGGATTCGCTCATATGCGTGGCGTGGACCAGGCACCAGCGTGCGTCTACTGGCGCGTGGTCCAGCAGCCAGGCAACCGGGCGCTGGCCACTCCAGGCGAGGCAGGCATCGACCTCGGCGGTCTGCTCGGCGATGTGGATGTGTACTGGCGCGCTGGCGTCTATCGCATGCAGCCCGGCCACGGCTTCACGCAGGCTGTCGGGCGGCACAGCGCGCAGCGAATGTGGCGCCATGCCCAGGCGTGCACCTTGCGCGTCGCACAGGGGTTTGAGGGTTTCCAGCAGGCGCAGCATCGAGTCGGTGGAGCGTATGAATCTGCGTTGCCCTTCGTTGGGCGGCGTGCCGCCGAAGCCGCTGGTCTGGTACAGCACGGGCAGCAGGGTGATGGCGATGCCGGCGGTTTTTGCAGCGCGCAGCAGGGCCTTGGACAGCTCGGCGTCGTCGGCGTAGGGTGTGCCGTCGGCGCTGTGGTGCAGGTAGTGGAATTCGCAGACCGAGGTGTAGCCGGCTTCCAGCATTTCGATGTACAGCCAGGTGGCGATGGCCTCGACCTGTTCGGGTGAGAGGCGGGCGGCGAACTGGTACATCAGGCTGCGCCAGCTCCAGAAGCTGTCCTGTGCGGCTCCGCGGAATTCGGTGAGGCCGGCCATGGCGCGTTGGAAGGCGTGGCTGTGGAGGTTGGGGAGGCCTGGGGTGACCGGACCTGCGGCGGTTGGTGCGCCGTTGGGTTCAGTGTTGGGGGTGACGGTGGTGAGTTCGCCCAGGCTGTTCCATTGGAGCAGGACGTTGCTGGCCCAGCCGGTGGGGAGTAGGGCGTCTTTGGCGAAGATTTGGTTTGTCATGGCTGGGGCTTGTTTATTTGCATCGTCGGCCGGGAGTTCGCCCCGGCGGGCGAGTAACGTTTCTTTTGCTTCGCCAAAAGAAAGTCACCAAAGAAAAGGCGAGCCGAAGTCGTCGCCCCCTGCGCTGCGCTCCGGGGTACGCTGCGTTGCTCGGTCTGGGCGGGGTCCCGCTCGAACTCGCTGCGCTCAGACAATCGCGGGCCCTGATCCGCCCAGCCCTGCGCTACTCGCCGACGCCACACGGCGTGGACGCGGGAGCGGACATCCAGCCCGGCGTGCCGGGCTCGCGCCCTAGGGGCGATGTGGCGCAAAGCGCCACCGATCCCGCTCCCCGGGGTCCCCCTCTGTATGCGCAGAGGAGCGCAGCTTTGGGCGGATAAGGGCTGGCGTTGTTTGAGCGAAGCGAGTTTAGCCAGACCCCGCACAAAGCGAGCACCGCAGGTTCCCGTAGCGCCAGCGGAGGGCGCAGACAGTGGGGGCGCCTTTCTTTTGGTGACTTTTCTTTTGCGCAAAAGAAAAGTTACTGCGCCGCCGGGCGCACTACCCGGCCGAGGATGCCAATAAACACCCATCAAGCTCACAGCACCCCCAACCCGTCCAAGGCAACAAAACCCTGCCGAACAATAGTTCGCCCAGGCTGCTGCCCCAACCAGTACACCAGCTCCGCCGACTCCCGCAAATCCCACAGCACAAAGTTCGCCGCCCGCCCCACGGCCAGCGTGCCATGCGTGTCCTGCAAACCCAGCGCCCGCGCCGCGTGCGTGGTAATCCCTGCCAGTGCCTCCGGCACCGTCAGCCGGAACAGTGTGCAGGCCATGTTGGCCATCAGCAGCAGGCTCAAAGCCGGCGAGGTGCCGGGGTTGTGGTCGGTCGACACCGCCATCGGCACACCCGCTGCGCGCAATGCGGCGATGGGCGGCAGGTGCGTGTCGCGCAGCGTGTAGTAGGCGCCAGGCAGCAGCACCGCCACCGTACCAGCAGCACGCATCGCGTCGATACCGGCCTGCGACAAATGCTCGATGTGGTCGCAAGACAAAGCGCTATAGCGCGCCGCCAGCGCTGAACCGCCCATGTCGGACAGCTGCTCCGCATGCAGCTTCACCGGCAGCCCCAGAACCTGCGTGGCCTTAAATACCTGCTCAGTCTCGGCCAGTGAAAACGCGATGCGCTCGCAGAATACATCGACCGCATCCACCAGGCCTTCGGCATGCAGTGCGGGCAGCATCTCGTGGCACACCAAGTCGATGTAGTCCTGGCTGCGGCCCACGTATTCGGGCGGCAGCGCGTGGGCGCCGAGGAAGGTGGTGCGCACCGTCACGCCATAGTCCGCACCCAGCCGCCGGGCCACGCGCAGCTGCTTGCGTTCGTGCTCCAGGCTCAGGCCGTAGCCGGACTTGATTTCGATCGCGCAGACCCCGTCGTCCAGCAGCTGCTGCAGCCGTGGTGCGGCTTGTGCGTACAAATCATCTTCGCTGGCGGCGCGCGTGGCTTTGACCGACGAGACGATGCCGCCGCCGGCTTTCGCCACCTCTTCGTAGCTGGCGCCGGCCAGGCGCATGGCAAACTCATTCGCGCGCTGGCCGCCGTAGACCAGGTGCGTGTGGCAATCGACCAGGCCGGGCGTGGCCAGTGCGCCGCGGGTGTCGATGCGTGGCAGGTCGGCGAAGGCTGCGGGCACGGCCGCCAATTCGCCCATCCAGGCTATCTGGCCGTGCTGCACAGCCAGGGCGTTGGCCGTGCCGCCATCGGCCAGCCGCAGGTTGTGCCAGAGTCCGTCAGCGCTGGGGTGTTGGGGCGTGGTCATATTCTGTTTGCTATTGAATGTGTAGCTGCTCGTGCAGGTATGGGTTGCGCTAGCGGCTTACTTTTTATAAATCATGCAGGCCGACCCACGCCAGCTGCGCGTTGGCCTCCAGCGGCGTGGCCTGCCAGCCTGCCGGCGCATCCCACCATAGGCCATGGCCACCGGCGCAGCGGAAATCGTGTGCACCGCACTGCAGATGCCAGGCGCCGCGCAACACCAGTAGCAGGCCCTGGGTGGATGCTGGAATTTGCCGGGCGGCGTTGAGCACCTGCACCTCGGCGCGCAAGCGGCTGCGCCGGGTCATCACATTGAAATCGGTGGACGCGCCGCCCAGCAGGTCGCAGTCCAGCGCCACATCGCCAGAAAAAGCGAAGGGCTGACCGGGCGTGTCCAGCGCGTGGTCTATGCCGGGTGCGTGCAGGCGTACGCCGGCGCCGTCCAGCAGCATGATCACGCGGTCAACCCCAGGGAAGGCCGAGAACGGCCCGGCCTGTGCGATGCGGGCGATGCTGACGCGCCAGTCGAAGCTGTCCATGCTGGCACCGGCGGGCTGGCAGACGATTTCACGCGTGGTGCCGCCGCCGTTCTTCCACAGCGTGGCGGGCAGGGCAGCGCTGTCGAAGGGGTGGATCACGGCAGTAGCCCCGAGGGTGAACGCAATATTGCAGCGGCCTTGGCAATGTCGGGTGCCAGAAAGCGATCGGCATCAAAGGCCGGCACCTGTTCGCGCAGCTTGCGCCAGGCCTGGCCGGTGCCGTTGCCGAAGCGTTGCTGTTTCAGGAATTCGAAGGCCTGCGCCGCCAGCAGGTACTCGATGGCCAGGATTTGCGTCAGGTTCTCGGTGGACTTGTGCAGGTCCAGCGCGGCGCTGGTGCCCAGGCTCAGGTGGTCTTCCTGGTTGCCCGAGGTGATGAAGTTGTCTACCACCACCGGCTGGGCCAGGCGGCGGTTTTCACCGGCCAGCGATGCGGCGGTGTACTGGGTGATCATCAGCCCGGAATTCACCCCCGGCTCGGCCACCAGAAACGCCGGCAGGCCGCTGACCAGCGGGTTCACCAGCCGGTCGATGCGGCGCTCGGCCACGCCGCCGAGTTCGGCCACGGCGATGCGCAGCAGGTCGGCCGCCATGGCCACCGATTCGCCGTGCGGATTGGCCTGCGATACCACGCGGTAGGTCTCGGGCGTGCCCAGCAGCAGCGGGTTGTCGGTGGCGGAATTCAGCTCGGTTTCAATTTGCGTTGCCGCGTGGGCGATCTGGTCGCGGCAGGCGCCGTGGATCTGCGGTATGGAGCGGATGCTGAGGGCGTCCTGCGTGCGGATGCCACGGCTGCTGGCGATGACTTCGCTGCCTTCCAGCAGGCTGCGCAGATTGCGGCCCACCTGCTGCATGCCGGGGTGCGGCTTGAGGGCGATGATCTCGGCGTCGAAGGCGTCAATCTGGCCGCGCAGGGCTTCGAAGCTCATGGCACCGACCACGTCGGCCCAGTCGGCCAGGCGCTCCACATCGGCCAGCGCCAGCGCGGCCAGGCCAGTCATGCAAGGCGTGCCGTTGACCAGGCTCAAGCCGTCTTTCGCGCCCAGCACCAGCGGCTGCAGGCCTATGGTTTGCAGCACCTCGGCAGCCGGCTGGGTGCGGCCCTGGAACTGCACCTCGCCCACGCCCAGCAGCGCCACGCTGATGTGCGCCATGTGCGTTAGGTAGCCGACCGAGCCCTGCGACGGCACGCAGGGCGTGATGCCAAAGTTCAGCAGTGCCAGCAGGCCTTCGACCACCTTGGGCTGCAGGCCGGAATAGCCTTGCGAGAAATTGGTCAGCGCCGCGACCAGGATGGCGCGGGTCTGCGCCACCGTCAGCAAGGGGCCGACACCGACGGCATGGCTGAGCAAGGTGTTGCGCGACAGCTGGGCCAGTTGCTCGCCGTGCAGCAGCACATTGCTCAAAGCGCCCAGTCCGGTGCTGATGCCGTAGGCGCGCTCGCCGCGCTCGACGATGCGCTCAACGATGCCGCGGGCATTGGCGATGCGGGCCCAGGCAGCTTCGGATATTTCCAGCCGTGCGCCGTCGCGGGCCACGGCGACCAGGTCGCGCCAGCCCAAGGGGGCGTCGCCGAGGGTGATGGTGTTCAGAGAGGAGGTCATTGATGCAGTGCTGGTGAGGTCAGGCCGCGGCACGTTCCTGGTGGCCGGAGTTGAACTGGCGGAAGCGCTCGGAACTATGGGCGCCAAACACATCGGCCGGCGCGCCTTCTACATCGACCAGGCCCTGGTGCATGAAGACCACACGGTTCGACACGTTGCGGGCAAAGCCCATCTCGTGCGTCACCACCAGCATGGTACGGCCCTCTTCGGCCAGGGAGCGCATTACCTTCAGCACCTCGCCGACCAGCTCGGGGTCCAGGGCCGACGTGGGTTCGTCGAACAGCATCACCTGTGGCCGCATCGCCAGCGCCCGGGCAATCGCCACGCGCTGCTGTTGGCCGCCAGACAGATGGGCGGGGTAATAGTCACGCCGCTCGAACAGGCCTACGCGCTGCAGCAAGGCCTCGGCTTCTTCCACGCATTCGGCACGCGCGCGCTTCTGTACGCGCATGGGGCCTTCGATCAGGTTCTGCAGCACCGTCATGTGCGACCAGAGGTTGAAGTTCTGGAACACCATGGCCAGCTGCGAGCGCATGCGCTCGACCTGCTTGCGGTGCACCGGCTCCATGCGGCCGTCTTTGCGTTGGCGCATCTCCAGGGTTTCGCCGTCCAGGCAGACGCTGCCCTGGTCGGGCGTTTCCAGCAGGTTGATGCAGCGCAGAAAGGTGCTCTTGCCCGAGCCGCTGGCACCGAGTATGGAGATTACGTCGCCCTTCTGGGCGGTCATGGAAATGCCCTTCAGCACATGGTGGCTGCCAAAGGATTTGTGGATGCCAGTGACGGCCAGGGTCGCGGTTGTGGTGGTCATGGTCGGGTCAAACGGTTTGGGCGTGGGGTTTCACAGCGGTGGTGGGGCGCTTGCGCAGATGCGGCGACAGCCGGTGCTCCAGCATGGCCACGGCGCGCACCAGCAGGAAGTTCAGCACCAGGTAGATGGCGGCGGCGCAGATGAAGACTTCCATGGTGCGGTAGGTGCGCTGGATGATCTGCTGGGCCACGCCGGTCACATCCCAGACCGTGACCAGGCTGGCCAGTGCGGTGGACTTGACCAGCAGCACCAGCTCGGTGGAGTAGGCGGGCAGGCACTGGCGCAGCGCGATGGGGGCGATGACGCGGTGCAGCAGCGTCCAGCGCGACATGCCGGTGGCCAGGCCGGCCTCGATCTGGCCGTGCGGCACGGCCAGCAACCCGCCGCGCAGAATCTCGGCGGTGTAGCCTGCCGTGCACAAGGCCAGCGCCAGTACCGCGCAGGCATAGGGCGAGCGCAGCACGATCCAGAACATGCTGTCGCGCACCGCATCGAATTGGCCGAGGCCGTAGTAGATGAGGAACAGCTGGATCAGCAGCGGCGAGCCGCGGAACACCAGCACATAGCCGCGCGCAAACCAACTGAGCGCCGGGTACGGGCCAACGCGCATGGCGACGATGAGCAGCGACAGCAAGCCGCCGAACAGCATGGACAAAAAGAACAGGCCCAGCGTTGTCGGAACGGCGGCCAACAGCTTGCCCATGGTGTTGAGGAGGAAGTCGTAGTCCATCTTAGTGGCCTCCTGCCAGGCTGCGTCGTTGCGACTTGCCCATGTGTTTTTCTGCACGACCGAACACTTGGTTCGACATGCCGGTGAGCAGCAAATACAGAATGCCGCCAACGATATAAAAAGTGAAGTACTGGCGTGTTGAACCGGCACCAATTTGCGTGGTGCGCATCAGCTCGGCAAGGCCGGTGACCGAGATCAGTGCCGAATCCTTCAGGCTCATCTGCCAGACATTGCCCAGGCCGGGTAGCGACAGGCGGAATATTTGCGGCAGCAGGATGCGCCGAGCCAGCATCATGGTGGGCATGCCTATGGAGCGCGCGGCTTCCAGCTCACCCGGCACCACGGCCAGGAAGGCGCCACGGTAGACCTCGGCCTGGTAGGAGCCAGAAATCATGCCGACGGCCAGCGCACCCACCAGAAACGGCGGCGTGGCGATGAAACCTTCGGCGCCAAACCACTGGCCGATGGCTGTGATCAGGGTCGAGCCGCCGAAGTAGAACAGGTAGATCACCAGCAGCTCGGGGATGCCGCGGAACACCGTGGAATACAGCTCGCCCACAGCCCGCAGGCTGCGCCGCGGCGACAGTTTGGCGGCTGCGACCAGCGCGCCGAACACCGAGCCTACCAGCAAGCCGCACAGCGTCAGGGCCACCGTCAACAGGGTGGCCAGCAGCAGGGCCGAGCCCCAGCCTTGCTCACCAAACCCCAGCATTTCGAACAATTCCATCATGGTCTTTCGGTAATGGTTGTTGCGGTGGCCGCAGTGTGGATTACAGCGTGCCCGTCAGGTCGGTCTTGAACCACTTCAGCGACAGCTTTTTCATGGTGCCGTCGGCCAATGCAGCCTTGATTGCGACGTCGAACTTGGCCTTGAGGTCAGCATCTGCCTTGCGGAAACCCAGGGCTTCGCCTTCGCCAAATACCAGGCCGCCAATCTTGGGACCGGTGTAGGCCAGGCCCTTGTTTTCGGGCTTTTCCAGGATGGAGTTGATCAGGGTCACGTCGTCAAACGCGGCGTCGATGCGGCCTGCCTTCAGGTCCAGCATGGTGTCGGCCGAGGCGCTGTATTCACGGATGGTGGCGATGTCCTTGAAGTGCGCATCCATGAAGGCGGTGTAGACGGTGCCCGAGGCGATGCCGATGGTCTTGCCCTTCAGCGCAGTGCGCAGTGGCTCGATGGCGGCGCGTACGGCCTTGGCGTCGGTACCCAGCTTCATGGTGGGGCCCTTGGCTTCGGGTAGCAGCTTGCCGCTGGCGGCGACAAAGCTGGCCGAGGTGGAGGCGTAGGGGGCGGAGAACGCGATCTCTTTCTTACGCTCGTCGGTAATGACGATGGAGTCCATCATCACGTCGTACTTGCCGGCTTTCAGGCCGGCGATCATGCCGTCCCAGTTTTGCACGACCAGCTTGCAGGTGATCTGCGCGCGCTTGCACAGGTCTTCGATCATGTCGACCTCGAAGCCACCGAGCTTGCCGCCTGGCAGGGTCAGGTTCCAGGGTTCGTACGCGCCTTCGGTGGCGATGGTGACGGACTTCCAGTCTTTGGCTTGCGCGGGTGCCAGGCCGGACATGGCGCCCAGGGCGAGCAGGCTGGCGGATATGAGTTTCGAGGTTTTCATGGTGAGGCTTTCAAAGGTTAGAGGACAGAGGAACAGCGGGACAGGGGAATAGGGGTTAAATATGCCGCCAGCGCACTAATTACCTGCACTGGCAGCTATGGATATAGGAGCAATCGTGTTGACAATCGTGTTAGCGGACCATGGGCAGGTTCAGGCCCTGCTTCTTGGCGGTGGCGATGGCGATGTCATAGCCGGCGTCGGCGTGGCGCATCACGCCGGAGCCGCAGTCGTTGACCAGCACGCGGGCCAGACGCTCGGCGGCGGCATCGGTGCCGTCGGCTACGATGACCATGCCCGAGTGCTGCGAATAGCCCATGCCGACGCCGCCGCCGTGGTGCAGGCTGACCCAGGTGGCACCGCCAGCGGTGTTCAGCAGTGCGTTCAGCAGCGGCCAGTCGGACACGGCATCGGTGCCGTCTTTCATGGATTCGGTCTCGCGGTTAGGGCTGGACACCGAGCCGGTGTCCAGGTGGTCGCGGCCAATGACGATGGGGGCTTTGAGCTCACCGTTCTTCACCATTTCGTTGAAGGCCAGGCCGGCGATATGGCGCTCGCCCAGGCCTAGCCAGCAGATGCGCGCCGGCAGGCCCTGGAAGCTGATGCGTTCACGCGCCATGTCCAGCCAACGGTGGGTGTGGTGGTTGTTCGGGAACAGTTCCTTGATCTTGGCGTCGGTCTTGTAGATGTCTTCCGGGTCGCCCGACAAGGCCACCCAGCGGAACGGGCCCTTGCCTTCGCAGAACAGGGGGCGGATGTAGGCCGGTACAAAGCCGGGGAAGTCGAAGGCGTTTTGCACGCCCACGTCGAAAGCCACCTGGCGGATGTTGTTGCCATAGTCCACCGTGGGGATGCCCATGGCCTGGAAGTCCAGCATGGCTTGCACGTGGACGGCGCAGCTCTGGGCGGCGGCGGCTGTCAGCGCAGCGTGCTGGGCCGGGTCTTTTTGTGCGGCCTTCCAGTCGGCCACGCTCCAGCCCGTGGGGAGGTAGCCGTTGACCAAGTCGTGGGCTGAGGTCTGGTCGGTCACCAGGTCGGGTTTGATGGCACCGGCTTTGGCGCGGCGCACCAGCTCGGGCAGGATGTCGGCGGCATTGCCCAGCAGCGCGATGGATACGGCTTCCTTGGCGGCGCAGTGCTGCTGGATAAGCTCCAGCGCGTGGTCGATGTCGCGCGCTTGTTTGTCGACATAGCGGGTGCGCAGGCGGAAGTCGATGCTGCTTTGCTGGCATTCGATGTTCAGCGACACGGCGCCGGCCAGCGTCGCGGCCAGTGGCTGGGCTCCACCCATGCCGCCCAGGCCGGCGGTCAGAATCCATTTGCCTGACAGGTCATTGTTGTAGTGCTGGCGGCCGGCTTCGACGAAGGTCTCAAACGTGCCTTGCACAATGCCCTGGCTGCCGATGTAGATCCAGCTGCCGGCGGTCATCTGGCCGTACATGAACAAGCCCTTGCGGTCCAGCTCGTGGAAGTGCTCCCAGTTGGCCCATTTGGGCACCAGGTTGGAATTGGCGATCAGCACGCGGGGCGCGTTGGCGTGGGTTTTGAACACGCCGACGGGCTTGCCGGATTGCACCAGTAGGGTTTCGTCGTCGTTCAGCTCGCGTAGGCTGGCCAGGATCTGGTCAAAGCATTCCCAGTTGCGAGCGGCGCGACCGATGCCGCCGTAGACCACCAGGCTCTTCGGGTCTTCGGCCACCTCGGCGTCGAGGTTGTTTTGCAGCATGCGGTAGGCGGCTTCGGTCAGCCAGCTCTTGCAGCTGAGTTCGGTGCCACGGGGGGCGCGGATGACGCGGCTGGCGTCGAAGCGGGGGTCTTGTTGGGTCATGGGAATTCTCCTTAGGCTGGAATGTGGCTGGGCAAGATGTTCAGTACGGCGGCGGGCCAGTCGCTGCGGTGGGCCCACAGGCGCATGGCTTCGATGTCGTTGGCCAGGAAGCGGTCCTGGTCCAGGAAGGCAACGCGCTGGCGGATGTCGGCGAAGGCGGCTTCCACCAGGGGCGAGGATTTCAGGTCGCGTTTCAGCTCAATGCCCTGGGCGGCGCCCATGGCTTCGATGCCAATCACCACGGCGGTGTTGTTCACCATCTCACCCAGGCGGCGCGCGGCAAAGGTGGCCATGGACACATGGTCCTCCTGGTTGGCGGATGTCGGCAGGCTGTCCACGCTGGCCGGGTGGGCCAGGGATTTGTTTTCGGACGCCACGGCAGCAGCCGTCACCTGGGCCATCATGAAGCCCGAGTTCAGCCCGCCGTCGCGCACCAGGAAGGGCGGCAGGCCGGACAGGCCGGTGTCCAGCAGCAGGGCCAGACGGCGCTCGGAAATGGCGCCGATTTCGGCCACGGCCAGGGCGATGATGTCGGCGGCAAAGGCCACGGGTTCGGCGTGGAAGTTGCCGCCGGAGATCACGTCGCCGTTGTCAAACACCAAGGGGTTGTCGGATGCGGCATTGGCTTCGGTCTGCAGTACACGGGCGGCATGGGTCAGGTTGTCCAGGCAGGCGCCCATGACCTGCGGGATGCAGCGCAGGGAATACGGGTCTTGCACGCGGCCGCAGTTCGAGTGAGACGGCACGATCTCGCTGCCGTCCAGCAGGGCGCGCACCGCGCCGGCCACCGCCATCTGGCCAGGCTGGCCGCGCGCGGCGTGGATGCGGGCGTCAAAGGGTTTGATGGAGCCTTGCACCGCTTCCAGCGACAGGGCGCCAGACAGCAGGGCGGCGCCAAACACGTTCTCGGCGCCAAACAGACCGTGCAGCGCCAGCGCGGTGGATGCCTGCGTGCCATTCAGCAGGGCCAGGCCTTCCTTGGGGCCCAGTACAAAAGGCTTCAGGCCGATGCGGGCCATGGCTTCCACGCCGGTCAGGACTTCGCCGTCGGCGCTGGTAGCCTGGCCTTCACCTATCAAGACGCAGGCCATGTGCGCCAGCGGCGCCAGGTCACCGGATGCGCCCACCGAGCCTTTGGCCGGGATGCAGGGCGTGATTCCGGCGTTGACCAGGGCCAGCAAGGCCTCGGCCAGTGCGGGGCGGATGCCGGAATGGCCGCGTGCCAGGCTGACAGCCTTGGTGGCCAGGATCAGGCGCACCACCGGGGCTGCCAGGTGTTCGCCTGTGCCCACGCTGTGCGACAGCACCAGATTGCGCTGCAGGTCGGCCAGATGGTCGGGTGCGATCTTGGTGCTGGCCAGCTTGCCAAAGCCGGTGTTGATGCCGTAGACCACCTGGTCCTGGTCCACGATGCGTTGCACGGTGGCTTGTGCGGCCAGCATGCCGGCACGGGCTTCTGCGGCCAGGCTGAGCTGGATGTTGCCTGCGTGGATGCTGCGCAGCTGGGCCAAAGTGACTTGGCCGGGGTGGAGTGTAAGAGTGGACATTTCTAATCCTGTATAGACAAGTGATTGCGAGCGAAAGCGCAGTGTTGTGTGGGGGTAAAAGTTAGCTGGTCACGGCATTGCCATCGGTGCGTACGCGGCTGCCCAGGCGGTAGCGCGCGCCGGGGTGCAGGCAGCGCACCAGGGTGATGGGGACTTCGCGCATCCAGGTGCGGCGGGTGAGCAGCAGGCAGGGTTGGCTGGGCTCCATTTGCAGCAGTTCGGCCTGTTCGCGGGTGGGTAGCACGGCGTCCACCACATGCTCCATCTGGTCGAACAGCACGGTGCGCACCAGGAAGTCGGAGGGCTGCTCCAGCGTGAAGTCCTGCTCCATGAATTCAGGCGCCATACGCGGGTTCACGAAGCGGTCTTCCAGCTGGATGGCCACGCCGTCTTCCAGGTGCACGCAAACCGCGTGGAACACCGATTCCCCTGTGTGCAGGCCCAGCGCTGCCGCCACTTCAAGCGGGGCGGCGATGCGCTCCACGGTGACGATCTGGCAGCGGTAGTCGTGGCCCCGGCGGCGGATGTCGTCCGACAGGCGGGCGATCTGCAGCAGATTGCCTTGGGGCTTTTCATCGGCCACAAAGCTGCCCACGCCGGCGGTGCGGGTGATGCGGCCTTGCTCCACCAGCTCGCGCAGGGCGCGGTTGACGGTCATGCGGGCAATGCCGAACTGGGCCACCAGCTCGCTCTCGGACGGCAGGCGGTCGCCAGCGCGCCAGGTGCCGTCCTGGATCTTGCCGGCAATGAAGTCCTTGACCTGCTGGTAGCGGGCCACGGTAGGCTCCAGCGGGGATTCCGCCACATGGGCGCGGGGCCTGGATGTGCGGCGTACGGAAGGTGTGGGAGTGCTCATAGTGGTGCGATGGTCGGCGTTATTTGCCAACTTGTACATACAGGTAAACCATTATTTTCACCCGAATGGTGCGTGAGGCTGGATTTGACGGTTGAATTCGGGTCATATCAGGCACAAGTTTGGTGAAAATTCAGAAAATAGGTCTGTTTAATCTGTATAGACAGGTTTATCTATGCAGTTTACGTGCCAGGTTTTGCGTGCGCTGGCTTGTCTGGGACGGCCAGGCTTTCTGCTAGCATTCAAACGGGTTTGCCCACATGGCAAACCACGTCGCTCGGACGGTTCCGGGCGCTTACGTGAGATTTATCAACATGGCTGCATCTTCTGCAGGCAAGCGCCGCTTTGCGCGCATTGACCGCCTGCCCCCCTACGTTTTCAACATCACGGCCGAACTGAAGCTGGCGGCGCGCCGGCGTGGCGAGGACATCATCGACATGAGCATGGGTAACCCCGACGGGGCCACGCCTGCGCACATCGTTGCCAAGCTCACCGAGGTCGCGCAGCGGCCCGACACGCACGGTTATTCGGCCAGCAAGGGCATTCCGCGCCTGCGCCGGGCCATCTCCCACTGGTACAAAACGCGCTACGAGGTGGACATCGACCCGGACAGCGAGGCCATCGTCACCATCGGCTCGAAAGAAGGCCTGGCGCACCTGATGCTGGCCACGCTGGACCGGGGCGACACCGTGTTGGTGCCCGACCCGAGCTACCCCATCCATATCTACGGCGCGGTGATAGCGGGCGCTGACATCCGCAGCGTGCCGCTGACCGAGGGCGTGGACTTCTTCGCCGAATTGGAAAAAGCCATCCGCGGCAGCTACCCGAAGCCGAAGATGATGGTGCTGGGCTTTCCCAGCAACCCGACGGCGCAGTGCGTGGAGCTGCCGTTCTTCGAGAAGGTGATTGCGCTGGCGAAGAAGCACGACATCTTCGTGGTGCATGACCTGGCCTATGCCGACATCGTGTTCGATGGCTGGAAGGCGCCGAGCATCATGCAGGTGCCGGGTGCCAAGGACATTGCGGTGGAGTTTTTCACCCTGTCCAAGAGCTACAACATGGCCGGCTGGCGGGTCGGCTTCATGGTCGGCAATCCGGACCTGGTGGCGGCGCTGGCGCGCATCAAGAGCTACCACGACTACGGCACCTTCACCCCGCTGCAGGTGGCCGCCATCGCCGCACTGGAGGGTGACCAGAGCTGCGTGACTGAGATCGCCGCCACCTACCAGAGCCGCCGCGACGTGCTCTACAAAGGTCTGATCGAAGCGGGCTGGCAGGTGGATTGCCCCAAGGCCAGCATGTACATCTGGGCACGCATTCCCGAGCCCTACCGTGCGCTGGGTTCGCTGGAGTTTGCCAAGCAGCTGCTGGCCAAGGCCAAGGTGTCGGTCTCGCCAGGCATTGGCTTCGGCGACCATGGTGACGAGCATGTGCGCTTTGCTTTGATCGAGAACGAGGCACGTATCCGCCAGGCGGTGCGCGGTATCAAAGCCATGTTCAAGGCAGACGGGGTGCTGGGCCATTGATGCGGTGCGCAGGCTGCGGGTCTTGCAGCTTGACCGCCACCGGGTGCGGCACTATTCTGTTGGCAGCGCATATCGCGCAACCATTACAGAATGTCCAATCGCATGAAAACTGATACCCGGACGGAGACACAACGCCGCTTGCAAGCACTGGTGGCGCGCGAAACCGGCACAGCTGTGTCTCCCGCGCTGCAAGCAGAGTTGTCGGCCATCGTGGACGGCGCCTTGGGCACCCCCGATTCAGGGCCCGAGCTGGCGGTGGTCAAGCGCGAGGTGACCATACTGGTGGCGGATTTGCGCGGCTTCATCGCGCTGACCGCCACCCAGCCTGCGGGCACCATCGTGACCATGCTGAACTTGTGCCTGGAGCGCATGAGCGAGGTGATCTACCGCTACCAGGGCACCATTGACAAGTTCACCGGCGAGTCCATGACGGTGCTGTTCGGTGCGCCGGTGGAGCGCCCGGACGATGTGATGCGCGCCCTGTCTTGCGCGGTGGAAATGCAGATCGCCATGCGCCTGCTGAACGACCAGTACCAGCGCGGCCGCATGCCTGAGTTGTACATGGGCATAGGCCTGAACACCGGCACGGTGATGGCCGGGCGCTTTGGCTCCGAAGCCTTTTCGCAGTACACGGTGATTGGCAACGAGGTCAGCCTGGCTTCGCGCATCGAATCCTTCAGCCTGCGCGGCCAGGTACTGATCAGCGAGAACACTTACCAGCGTTGCGATGGCTCGGTGGTGGTGACCGACCCGGTGGACGTGTTCGTGGCGGGCAAGCTGGTGCCGGTGAAGGTGCGCGAGCTGATCGCCATACCCGCGCTACATCTCAAAGTGCCCCGCCAGGAGTTTCGCCGCAGCCACCGTGCCGAGGTGCGCATTCCTTGCGACCTGCAGGTGCTGGAAGGCAGCACGGTGCTGCCCCACCCGATCCGCGCGCATATCCTGGACATCGGCTACCACGGCGTGCTGCTGGAGCTGGACCTGCCGCTGGAAGTCGGCTTCGACGTGAAGCTGAACTTCGACATGACCCTGGTGGAATACCCGGTCACCGACATCTATGCCCGCGTGATGAAGACCAAGCACGAAGAAGGCCTGCTGCTGGCCGGGCTGGAGTTCACCGCCCTGAGCGCCGAGACCAATACCAAGCTGCAGATGTTTGTGCAGATGCTGGTCGGAGCGGGGTAGCTGGGCTCACCCCCAGGCTTGCCCACTTCGTGTGGCCTCCTCCCCCCTTGCAGGGGGCAACACCAGCGGCCTGGCATAGCCAGTTCCGCGGTGTTTCTGGAACAGACAGTCTCGTTATTGAAGATACCCTCAGCTTAGAAGGTAGAGGGTTTTTTAGTCTTTTTACTATATTTTTTGTAGCTGCCTGCGCAGGTTCTATCTGCGCTGGCGGCCTATTTCTTCTACATTGCCCAGATGCGCGGCTTGGTGGCGGGTAGCTGCCAGAAGTGGGCTCGCCAGGCGGCCCAGACCTGTTTCATCAAATCCATGGCGGGCTCTACCAGTGGGGCCAGGGCGCGGACGATGACGACCTGGCCGTCGGGGCTGGTGGCGCCAGCCTTGTCGCGCAGGGGGTGGTTGTCGATGACTTGGCGGGCCACGTCCAGCGCGGCGGCGCGGCGCGCATTCTCTAGGCGACTGCCGGCCAGGAAGAACAGCGAGGCCATGCACTTGTTGCCGGCCAGACCCAGCGGGCTGTCCAGCAGGCGGGTGTCGCTGGCGTCTATGGTGCCGCGTTCCAGCCACACGCCGGGCAGCTCCAGGTGCTGGCAAAAGCGGCCTTGCGCAAACGGCTGCTGCGCCTGCGGCAGGCCAAATGCGGTCACGTCCCAGCCCAGCAGTTCGGCGCCGGGCTCCAGCTGGAAGCGCAGGCGGTTTTCGGCCAGGCACTGGTTGTAGCAAATCGCCTCGCTTGGCAGCCATTCCATCCGGGCCGCGGGCGCCAGCGTGATCTGGGTGTTTTGCAGCGCGGGTTGGCCGGCCGATCTGTAGAAGCGGGTTGCACCGGGCGTGGTGATGAGGCCGTGGGCGCCGCTGTCCACTTGCACCGTGATGTCCAGTGTGTCACCGCCGACCAGGCCGCCGGGCGGGTGGACCAGCACGTTATGGCAAATGGCATCACCCTCCGGGTATAGGCTTTGCAGAATGCGCAGCGGGCCTTTGTGCAGGTGGCGGGCAATGCTGCGGGCGGCTTCTTGTTGGTAATGCAGGTCGAGTTGGGCGTGCCAGGACATGGGTATTCAGGTGGAGCCAGGGGGCAAAAAGGCGTGGCGCTGGGGCGCGGGTTCGGCAGGAGCCAAACCCGGTAATGTACGTGCTGCCGCACCACCCGTGCGCAGGCTTAGTTGGCCCGCCTGCCGCTTGGGTTCACCCAGGACCGAGCGAGAGTTGGCTGGAGCGAAGCGCGCACGTAAATCCTGCACCGTGGCCAGCAGCTTGGCGTGGTCATCGATCTTGGCTTCGTAGCG
The DNA here is from genome assembly GCF_059415605.1 of Rhodoferax sp. GW821-FHT10B06. Classification (NCBI taxonomy): domain Bacteria; kingdom Pseudomonadati; phylum Pseudomonadota; class Betaproteobacteria; order Burkholderiales; family Comamonadaceae; genus Rhodoferax; species Rhodoferax sp. GW821-FHT10B06. Next base: position 138,771 of record NZ_JBWKNO010000008.1, read on the forward strand.
CTGCAGGACCAGGAAGGCGGTTTCGATCAGTTTGGCATTCTGCGTGTTGGTTCCATGCAGGATCAGATTTTCCACCGCAGCCTTGGGGTCGCCGCGCAGGCTGAGGGCCATGGCGCTTTCCGTGATTTTGGCGATTTGCGGCTGGCATTCCCGGATGCGCTCTGCATAGGGTTCATGTGCGGCGCAAGAGGCTGCCAGCAATTCGCTCAAGGGGCGGGTGGTGGAAAAGCGCTTGCCAAGCGCGTCGATGACGGTCTGGATTTCATCCAATTGGATGCTGCGCTGCGCCAGCACGCTCAGCAGGGCCAGCAGATTACATGCGGACTCGAAGTCAAAAGCTTGTTGGTTGACACTGCGGGTGAGGTCTCGTACCGACTGCACGGCCTGGCCCACCAACTGGTCGTGGATGTACAGAAGGGTTTGCATGATGCCGAGCAGGCGCTCATTGCGTGCAGTGTCGGTGCTGCGCTCCATGACGCGCTTGAAGTCGTCGAAGCAGCGCTGCAGGCCTTTGCGGTCTTTGGCTTCCAGGCGCATGAACGCCAGCAGCACAACGGTCTGGCAGTCCAGCATTTTGGAGTCCAACCCCAGGCGCACCGTGCGGTCCAGCATTTTCTCGGCCTGCTTGCGGTCACCCACGTAGTACATCATCAGGCCCAGGTTTTGCGCGCGGCTGATGGAGTCGGGCGCCATGTCCACCGCCATCTGGTAGGAGGCCATGGCCTGCTCGTACTTGCCTTGCTCGAACTGGGCGCGGCCGAGGATGTCGTAGGCATCGGCGTACTGCGGGTTCTCGCCGATCAGGCTTTCGATGGCGCTGGTGGCCTTGGCGGTCTGGCCGGAATCCAGCAGCGAACGCGCCACGCCCAGCTTGGCCCAGGGCAGGGTCTTGGCGGCAATCACGGCCTCGTACAGGGTCTGTGCCTGGTCATACTGGTTGGTGCGCAGCAGCAGCTCGGCACCCACGCGGGCGGCGTACAGCCAGAACGGCCCTTTGGCGTTGAATCGGTTGACGCAAAGCTGCGCGGCCTTTTCAAACTCGCCCGCGTCGATGGCTTCAAAGATGTCCTTGAGCGAAATCTTGCGCACGCGCGCCTGCAGCAAGCGCTCACCCAGGCTGTTGGCGCTGTGCGGCTTCAGCAGGTAGCCGTCCAGCGCGGACTCGGCCGCTTCGGCCACCTTGGTGTAGGTGGCTTCGGCGGTCACCATGATGAATACGGTGGAGAAGGGGAGCCACTGGTTGCGACGCAGATCGTCGATCAAATCCTGGCCAGAGGATGAGCTGCCGGCAAACTGGTGTTCGCACAGCACAACGTCAAACTGCTCGTGCTCCAACAGGCGGCGCGCGTGGGCGGTGGACATGCATTGCACTATCTTTCCCACGCCAAAGTCGCGTAGCTGGGCCACCAGGATGGAGCGCGAAGTGGCGTGGCTATCTATCACCATGGCCTGGCTGGTAGAGAGGTCATCCGCACGTTGGTTCACAAGGCTCCTTGGCGTCTGCCTCGCAGGCGGACTAGGGAATGGGGCTACTGTGCTGTTTGACAGCAAATGTATCTAAATGTATAGCGTAGCCGCCCCGAGGGCCATCAGAATCTTCCCGGATACGGGCATTTTTGTGCTTATTGGAATAGTAAACCGTTACCCACCGCGTTTGGCGAACTTAATGGCCTCAAACGCCACCTTGGGCACAGGCTTGCCGTAGAGGTAACCCTGCGCAATCTGGCAACCATGGGCCTGCAGGAAGGTTGCTTGCTCAAGCGTCTCGACCCCTTCGGCCACCACTTCCTGCCCCAGACAGCGTGCAATGGAAAGAATAGCCTTCACCAGCTCTCCGCGGAAATGTTCGGTAGTGATGGTGCCGATGAAAGAGCGGTCAATTTTCAGGGTGTTGATTGGGAAGCGTGCTAGGTAGCTTAGTGACGAATAGCCGGTGCCAAAATCGTCAATGGCAATGGTGACGCCCATGTCATTGAAGCTTTTCAGCATCTCCAGCACCTGACCCTGCTCGTCAAGCAACAGACTCTCGGTGATCTCCAGCTCGATCCATTGCGGATGGCAGCCGGTTTCTTCGAGGATATTGCACACCACGCTAACCAGATTGTTGGACTGGAACTGGCGTGCTGACAGATTGATGGCCACCTTGTGCAAAGGCTTCTCCGCACCATTCCAATCGCAGGCAGTGCGGCATGCGTCACGCAGTACCCAATGGCCGATGTCGACGATCAGCCCACTGTCTTCTGCAATCGCGATGAACTCATTCGGCGGCACGATGCCGCGCTGCGGATTGTTCCAGCGCAACAAGGCCTCTGAGCCAACCAGCATGTTGTCGTCCAAGCGGATTTTCGGTTGGTAATACAGTTCCAGCTCGCTGCGTTCAAGCGCCCTGCGCAACTCTGACTCCAGTGACAGCTTTTCAGTCGCGCTGGCCGTGAGGTCTTTGGAATAGAAGCGGAAATTGTTGCGACCGGAGCGCTTGGCGAAATACATGGCCGAATCGGCCTGCTTGATCAACCCGTGGGGATCGGTGTCGTCATTGGGGTACACCGCAATACCGATGCTGGTGGACACGAACACTTCGTTGCCCTCCAGCAAAAACGGTTCATTGAATGCTGCCAGTATCTTGCTGGCCACCCGCCCTAGGTCGTCCCCACTGCGGATATCGGGCAACACAATGGCGAACTCGTCACCGCCCAGGCGAGCTACGGTGTCGTAGCTGCGCACGCAAAAGGTTAGCCTTAATGCTGCTTCGCGCAACAAAGCATCGCCTGCGGGATGGCCCAGCGTATCGTTGATGGCCTTGAAACGGTCCAGATCCAGCAGCATCACTCCAGCCAGTTGGCCGTGCCATTCTGCATCGTGAAGCACCTGATGCAGGCGGTCGTTGAACAGGGCGCGGTTGGGCAACGAGGTCAGATGGTCATAGAACGCCATCTGGTGGATCTTCTGGCGAAAGTTGTTCAGCTCGGTGATGTCGCGCCCGACCCCCAACACGCTGACCACGGAGCCATTGGCATCAAACTCCGCCGTAAGGCGGATATGGCTGCAGATCTCCTGTCCATTGTTGCCCGTCCAGATCAACTCGAACTCTGCGTTGACACCGGTTGCAAGGACCTCGCGCAATTTGTCCTCATAGATTTTGGATTGCGTTCCGCCAGGAACCTCAGTGGGGGTCTTGCCAAGTGCCGCTTCCAAGCCGCCTTCTATGCCATTGGCCAAGGCCTGGTTGGCAAAGATGCGGATGCCATCGCGGTCGTAACGGGCGATGGTGTCTGGTGTGTTGTCGATCAAGGTGCGCGACTCTTGTTCGCGTTCAACGACAGCCTGCTGCATGCGGTAAAACTCCGTCATGTTGCGCCCCAACCCCAGCAGGCTGACGAGACGGCCTTCGGCATCGAACTCTGGTACCACACTGACTTCGTGGAATTGAATCTCGTCACCGATCAGCGCAGATTGACGCACCAGTTCCACCATCTGCCCGGTGGCAATAACCTGTGCGATGGCCGCCCTGACTTGAGTGTGCGTTTCGGGCAGCGGTTTTCCGATGAGATCGCTTGCCGCAATGCCCAGCGTTCGTTCATGGGCGGGATTCACATACAGATAGCGCCCTTCCACATCCCAGCGCGCAATATTGTCCGGCAGGTTTTCCGCCAACGAACGAAACTCACGCTCACGCTCAACCAACTCATTTTGCAGGCGTTTGCGCTCGGTGATATTGCGAACCACCGCCAAAGTCAATGTTCGACCGCCATATTCCAGAGATGAGAGTCGTATCTCCACGGGGAATATGTCACCGTTGCGTCGCTGGTGGCGAGTTTCAAAGGTGAGAACACCTTCGGCGATGGCCTTCGCGGTAATGCCCTGCGCTCTCTCCGACGAATAATCGGGGTCGATATCGGGCACACTCATCTGCAGCAACTCTGCGCGGCTATATCCCAACGAATTACAGGCCTGTTCGTTGATATAAATGAAACGCACCCCTTCGTCGATCAGGAGTATGGCATCGCCAGAATGGTCAAGCGCGTACTCCTTCATCCTGAGCTGCTCTTCCATGCGCTTGCGCTCCGTGATATCCAGCGACGTGCCAATAAAGCGCACCGGCTTACTTTGCGCATCGTATTGCGGCTCGCCCTGCTCCAAAATGTATTTGACCCTTCCATCCGGGAACAATAGGCGGTGCTCGACTTCATAGGGCGAGTGATTGACAACGGCGTCGTTGTAGGCCTGCAATACACGCTCTCTGTCCTGCGGGTGCACCGTTTCGAGGAACGCCACGAAGTCCGCTTTGAATTTTGTTTTATCAATTTCCCAGATGCGAAAAATCTCGTCCGACCAGGTGAGCTTGTCGTTCACCATATCGACGTCCCAGCTGCCGACATGGGCGATACGCTGGGCTTCCTGGAGCATATGCTCACTGTCGCGATAAGCTTTTTCAATAGCTTTGCGTTCAGTGATGTCGCGACTGATGGCAACAATGTAGCGCTTCCCCTCACTGAACGTGAAAGGCGATTTCTGGGTTAGCAGATAGCGCGTGTTGCCATCTGCATCCGTGAGGGCCTCCTCGTTGACGTTGATTTGGTCGGACTTGTACACCAGATCGTCTTTTTCCCAGAACACATCGGCTTGCTCTTTGGGGAAAAACTCATGGTCAGATTTGCCAAGCAGTACCTCACGGGGGTGACCAATCATCGCGCAACAGGTGTCGTTGAGCAGTATCCAGCGATGCTCACTGTCTTTGACGGAAATCGTGTCGGAAATGGAGTTGATGACCTTGCTGAGAAAGTTGCGCGAATCCTCCAGCTCGAGTTCCATACGCTTGCGCTCGGTGATGTTGTGCGAAAAGATGGTCAACCCGAAGACTTCGCCATCATCATCGCAAATTCTCGAACCGTGGTGCTCAAAGTATTCGTAGGTTGTGGTGCCATCTTGCACAACTTCTTCCCTGGTCTCGGCGGCGAAACCATTGCCAGCTGACACAGGCCCGAATCCACGATCGAAAAACTCCCGGAATTCCTCGTGTTTGAGCATGTCGATGGCGCGCATTCCGACTGCAATGTCTACTCCCCTCAGCTTTTTTGAATTTGCCCGGTGTTCGGCATTGAACATCAGGTAATGGCAATCTCGGTCGATTGCCCAAATGCTTACATCGGATGCACCTTCCATCACAGAATGCAGCAGCTTGTTTTGGGCCCGGTAGCGCGTTTCGCGCTCCTGATCTGCCAAAGTTAATTCCTTGTTCTGGTGGTTCGACACCACAGAAGAGAGCACGGCTTCATGCACTTGGCGCGAAAGCAGCAGCATCAGCCCCAGATAGACCAGCGCGATCAAAGTCATGACGTACTGGTCAAATGAAAACAGCCACAGGACCATCGGCAGCAAAGAAGATAGCATGAAGGCGTTGGATGCCAGCGGGATCGACGCCATGGTCGCACTGGCAAATGCGCTAACCCCTGCGATCACGAAGACCAAGAGGAGGGCATTTTGATCCCGGGGCGACTCCGGGAAGCAAAACACCGTAACCCCCCAGCACAACCCCGTGGCTACCGCACCGATCACATAGCCGGTGATCCACTTGTTTGGTTTGACACGGGCGCTTGGGTCCAAGGTCAAAAAGCGGCGGGCGAACAGATAGCGAACCGCCAAGATCGGCCACAGCACACAAAGCCAAGCCATTAGCCCCTGTCGGGCGACGGTCGGCCATAGGGCTATCACTACAAGCAATGACACCAGCAGGCTGGAAAGTGCAGAAAACCTGACCCGTTGGTAAGCTATACGCAGCCGTGTCAGGATCAGATGCCTAACGTCACCTTGCATACTTGCGCTGATCATCCATTCATCCTATTTGTTGCGGGGTCTGCGGGCTGTCTTGATCAGTGTTTTGAAAATCCACCACGATGTTCGAATTCAACATGCTCCCGAAAATTGTAAGGCGCCACCCGAGCGCTCAAAGGATTGGCTGCGTTGCACCCCTGTGAGGGCGGGCCTAGAAGACCGGGGTCGACAACGACGACCGTGCTCAGCCTGCGACCACTTTTTCCATCAGGTTTTTCAGGTATTCGGCCGCAGCATCGCGTGGTGCTGCTTCAAGATCAAACGAGCGCGTTTCAGGGCTTGGTTGGCATCAGCTTCTCAGGCGCGAATATTCAGCAGCGAGCCCAGCATGCTGTCGTTGGTCTTGAAGACGTTGAGGTTGGAGAGGAAGCTGTTTTTGGCCTGCAGCTGGGCGACCACATCGTCTTCCAGACTGGCGCCGGCGCCGGTGCTGCGTTCCACCTGGCTGTTGACGCCGCCGTCTGCTTGGGTACTTTGTTGCACTTGCAGGGGCTGGAAGCCCTCGATTTGCTGGTTGGCGATGTTGTGGGCCGACGCATCCAGTCGGGTTTGCGCAGCTTGCATGCCGGACAGCGAAATGGACGAGATGGCATTCATACGATAGGGCTCCGGCGGGCAAAAGAAGCTCCATTTTAAAAGCCGGGCCACCCACGGACAAGCGCGGCCCGCGCAAATCGGGCCGTGGCGTGAAGTAATCGTTATGTATGCGCGTCCAACCGTTGGCGGATGATGGCCAGGCGCATATCGAATTCTGGCAGCACCCAGGTCTGGAAGGCCTGGGCCGGTACGCTCCAGCGCGGACCGCTGGCGGCTGGAGCCGTGCGGATGCGGCCCCAGGCCCAGTCCAGCAGCACCAGGGCCACGGCGCGCAGATAGTCGTCGGCTACCCAGTAGGGCAGCTCGGGCGCGTCCTTGGCGGCGTGGAGCAGGTCCGCGCTGGCTTGCAGCAGGGCGTCGCGTCGCGCGGTGGCAGGCAGCTCGGCCAGCAGGGCGCTGATGCCTGCACCGCCATCGGCCAGCACCTTGCGCACCAGCAGGTCGATGGCCTGGATTTCGTTGGTGCCCTCGTAGATCATGGCTACGCGGGAGTCGCGCACGATCTGCTCAATCCCCCATTCGCTGACGTAGCCGTGGCCGCCAAACACCTGCAGACAGGCGCTGGCGCCCTGGAAGGCCTGGTCACTGAAAGCCGCCTTCAGCACCGGCGTGACCAGGGCACACCAGCGCTGGGCGCTGGCGCGCTGGGTTGCGTCCGGGCTGTGCTTGGCCACATCCAGCTGCAGGGCCGTGTGGTAGGCCACGACCCGGCCACCGTCTATCCAGGCGCGCTGGGTGTCCAGGATGCGGCGGATGGCGGGGTGCTCGGCGATCGTGCTGGGGCCTTGTGCGGCCATTGGGGCGCGCATCTGCCGGCGCTCTAGCGCATAGGCGTGGGCTTTTTGCCAAGCTGCTTCCAGCAGGCCTAGGCCTTGCAGACCCACGTGCAGGCGGGCGGCGTTCATCATCACGAACATCGCGTTCAGGCCCTTGTGGGGTTCACCCACTAGCCAGCCGGTCGCGTCGTCAAAGCGCATCACGCAGGTGGGGCTGCCGTGCAGGCCCATTTTTTCTTCGATGCGCTCGCAGACCACGGCGTTGCGCTCGCCGTCAGGCAGTATTTTGGGCACCAGGAACAGCGACAGGCCTTTGGGGCCGGCTGGCGCATCGGGCAGGCGGGCCAGCACCAGGTGGATGATGTTGTCGCTCAGGTCGTGCTCGCCGCCCGAGATGAAGATCTTGCTGCCGCTCACCTGCACGCTGCCGTCCGGCTGCGGTACGCCCTTGCTGCGCACCAGGCCTAGGTCGCTGCCGGCATGGGCTTCGGTGAGGCACATGGTGGCCAGCCATTCGCCGCTGGCGATCTTTTCCAGGTATTGCGCCTTGAGGCTGTCGCTGCCGTGGTGCTTCACGCACTCATAGGCGCCGTGCAGCAGGCCGGGCGCCATGGTCCAGCCGTGGTTGGCACCGGCCAGCAGCTCAAACAGCACGCATTCCAGCACCGCTGGCAGGCCCTGGCCGCCGTCTTCGGGGGCGCAGGACAGCGACGGCCAGCCGGCTTGCCAGAAGGCCTGGTAGGCCTCATTGAAGCCAGGCGGCGTGCTGACCTGGCCGGCGTGGAAGCGGCAGCCCACCTCGTCGCCTACGCGCTGCAGCGGTGCCACCTGTTGGCTGACGAACTTGCCGGCTTCCTCCAGCACCTGCAGCGCCAAGTCCGCATCGGTATCGGCGAATGCCGGCAAGGCCTGCCATTGCTGCGGTGCCTGCAGCACCTCGGATAGCAGGAAGGCGATGTCGCTCAGTGCGGCCATGGTTTGCTCTTATTTAGATAGCTGCTAGCGCAGGTATTACCTACGCTACAGGTCTTTTTTATATAAATTTCTAATGGCTGCGCAGCGCCTGCTGGGCGCGCATCAAGGCCATGGCGGCCACGGCTGCAACCACGATGCCGGGCGATGACGCGGCCATCACGCCGCCCACGCCCATGCCGGCTGCGAGGATTTGCCCGGCGATCATCGGGCCGCCAATCGCACCCAGCCGGCCTACGGTGATGGAGGCGCCCACACCTGTACCGCGGATGGAGGTGGGGTACAGCGCCGGTGCCATTGCATACAGCACCAACTGGCCGCCCAGCGCGCAGAAGCCCGCGCCCAAGCCGGCCAGCAACATCATGCTGAAGCTGTCCGATAGGCCCAGCCCGGCCAGCGACAGGAGCATGCCCACGTAGATGCACACCGCGGTGAACATGCGGCCCTTGGAATCCATCAGCCGGCCCACCATCAGCGAGCCTGCCGCACCGCCGAAGTTGAATAGCAGCTGCACCATGCCCGCATCGGCCCGGCTAAAGCCCTTGCCCTGCAGCAATGACGGCAGCCAGTTCAGCAGCATGTAGAGCACGGTCAACACAAAGAAGCTGGCCAGCCACAGCAGCAGGGTGGACTTCCACATGCTGCCTTTGAACAGTCCGGCCAGGCCCTCGCTGGAGACAGGGCGCGCCGTGGCGACAGCAGCCTGTTGGCGGCTCAGATAGGCGCGGGATTCGGGCAGCAGAACGATCAGCAGAAAAGCAATCAGCAGCGGCACCACGCCACCCACGTAGAACAGGCCGCGCCAGCCGCCGCCGACGTTCAGCATGCCCAACACTGAGGCCAGTGCACCGCCCAGCGGAATGCCGGCATAGGTCACGCTCACGGCCACGCTGCGGTTGCGCTCGTCGGCGGCCTCAGACGACAGGGCGATCAGGATGGGCAGCGCCGCACCCAGGCCCAGCCCGGTCATGAAGCGTGCGGCCAGCAGGCTCTGGTAGTCCCACACATGGGCCGTGGCCAGCGAGAACAGGCCAAACAGCAGCACCGAGCCGACCAGCACCTTCTTGCGGCCAATGCGGTCCGCCAGCCAACCGCCGAACAAGGCGCTAGGCAGCAGACCGACCAGACCGGCGCTGAACATGCCCCCCATTTGCGGCGGCAGCAGTTTGAACTCGGCACCGATGCCCGAGGCGGCAATGCCGGCGGACTGCAGGTCCAGGCCTTCGAGCAGGGCCACGATGAAGCAGAGGAACAGGGTCAGGACCTTGCTGCTGCTGGCAGCGCCGGTGCTGGCTTGGGGGCTGGGCATGTTGTGTCTCCTTGTTGTTGTGGGGCTGCAGCGCTTAGCGCGGCGCCATGCGCAGTGCGCCGTCCAGGCGGATGACCTCGCCGTTCAGGTGGCCGTTGGTGACGATGTGCGCGGCCAGTTCCGCGAATTCGGAGGGCTTGCCCAGACGGGATGGGAAGGGGATGCTGGCCGCCAACGAGGCCTGCACCGCCTCGGGCAGCTCCTGCATCAGCGGCGTGGCGAACAGGCCTGGCGCCACGGTGCACACGCGAATGCCGTGCTGCGCCAGGTCGCGCGCCATGGGCAGGGTCATGCCGACCAAGCCACCCTTGGATGCACTATAGGCCTGCTGGCCCACCTGGCCGTCAAATGCCGCAACCGAGGCGGTGAACATGATCACGCCGCGCGCGCCATCTTCCAGCGGTTCCAGCTTGGCGCAGGCGGCGGCGAACAGGCGGGTCATGTTGTAGCTACCAATCAGGTTCACGGTGATGACCTTGCTGAAGGCGTCCAGCGGGGCGGCGCTGCCGTCTTTCTGCACCACGCGCTTGGCGCCGCCGATGCCGGCCACGTTCATCAGAATGCGGGCCGGGCCGTGGGCGGCGGCGGCCTTTTCGATAGCGGCGGTAACGCTGTCGGGGCTGGTGATGTCGCACTGGCAGGCGATGCCGTTGATGTCGGCGGCGACCCGTTCGGCGCCCGCTAGGTTGACGTCCAGAATGGCGACCTTGGCGCCCAGGCGGGCCAGTTCGCGGGCGGTGGCTTCGCCCAGGCCGGAGCCACCGCCGGTGACCAGTGCTGCGTGTCCTTGAATGTTCATGTGATGCTCTCTATGCTATTGAATGTGTAGCGGTTGTCGTAGTATTTGTCTGCGATGCGGGCCTAAACGGTTGGTGTCGCAAGCTGCAGGCGCGTAGCAGCCTGGCTGCCATCGTTCTTGTTGATGCTGCACATGACCACGCAGTCATGGCCTTCGGCGGGCAGCACATAGGCCATCTTGTCGGCGGGCAGCTTGGTGATGGGGTGCATGCCTCGGAACTCGATCCAGCCGCCGCCTTCGTCAGCGATCGCGGTGGTCTTGCGGTTCAACTCTTCCAGATTCACGCCCGGTGCGGCCACGGCCGGTTTGTTGGCCTTGCTTGGGTCCATGCCGAAGGCGCGGAAGTAGCCCCGGCGGTCCAGAATGATGATGAACAGATCCCGCTCCATGAAGCCGCCTTGCCGGTCATGGATGCGGCGCACGGCGGACTCCAGCCCTTCAGCCGCAATGAGTGCGCAGGCCTTTTCTACCAGTACGCGGGCTTCATCGGCGCAGCCCTGGCGCAGCCGCATGGAGATGACGCTGGACGACAGATTGCTGGCCTGCGAGCGCAGCTTGTCGGCCGAGCGGGCAGAGACTTCGACCAGCTGTGCGTTACGCTGGGTGATGTCGTCCAGGCTGCGCACGGCTTGGGCTATTTCATGGATGCTGGTGCTTTGCTCGGTGTTGGAGGCGGAGATATGGCCGACCCTGACGGTCACTTCGTGGATGCCGCTCACAATGTCCTGCAGCAGGCGGCTGGTCTTGTGGATGTGCACCACGCCACTGGCGACTTCGTCGATCGAGCCTTCGATCAACTTCTTGATTTCGCCGGCCGCCTTGGTGCTGCGTTGCGACAAGGTGCGCACCTCGGACGCCACCACGGCAAAGCCGCGCCCCGCCTCGCCGGCCCGCGCGGCTTCCACGGCGGCATTCAGCGAGAGGATGTTGGTCTGGAATGCAATGCCGTCAATCACGCTGATGATTTCGGTCATCTGCTTGGAGCGTTTGGCAATGCTTTCCATGGCGCCCACGGCAGATTGCACGATGGCGCCGCCGTTGTCGGCCGTGAGCTGCACGCGCTCGGTATGGCGGTGTACTTCCAGCGCGTCTTCCGCGCTGCGCTGCACGGTGGAGGCCAGCTCGGACACGCTGGCCGTGGTCTGCTCCAGGCTGGCCGCTTGCTGCTCGGTGCGTTCAGACAGGCTGTAGGTGCCGCTGGACAGCTGGTCGCCGGCCATGCTCACCAGCTCGGCCTCGCTGCGGATCGCGGCCACGATGGCAGACAGGTTGCGGCTCATGGATTCCATACGCCGCGTGATCTGGGCCAACTCGTCTGTTCCGGTGATGGACGTGCTGTGCCGCAGGTTGCCAGCCAACACGGCTTCCACCAGCTGGGCCAGCTCCTGCAAACCCGTCGACAAGTTCGCTTGGATGCATGCGCCAAAGTAGACCAGTGCGCCCACTGCCACCGCCGTCCAGCACAGCAGCAACTGGCGCGATACGCCATTTATGCCGTCTGCGCTGGCGCCGAATGCGGCCCAGAGTGCGGGTGCGAGCGCGGCTGCCAGCAGGGCAAACGCGAAGGCGAGTTTGCCTCCCACGTTCAGGCGTGCCATCACCCGCACGCCGGGCAGGAGGATCCATGGAGCCGTTGCCATGTTATTTTTCTGTGGGCTTGAGAGTGGGGTGCAACTGGTCTGCGTGCATGGCCTCCACCAGGGCGGCGCGGTGCTTGAGCACGGCGCGCTGGTTGATGGAGCCCTTATCGGTAATCTCGCCCTTGTCCAGCGAGGGTGGCTCGGCCAGCAGGTAGGCGCGGGCAACGCGGCTGGCGCTGCCGGTGGCGCTGGCGGCCAGCTGGTCCATCAGCTGTTGAAAACGGGCCTGCACGGGTGCGCTCTCCAACACTGCTTGCATGCTGGCGTCGTCCGGCAGGCCGCTGAGGCTGCGGCAGGCGTTGGTGGGGATGATGAGGGCGCCCACTTCTTTCAGGTTGATGCCAGTCAGTACCACGTCCTGCACATAGGGTGCGCCGGCGGCGATGATCTTGGCGCGCATTGGCCCCACGCTGACAAAGGTGCCGGTGCTGAGCTTGAAGTCCTCGGCAATACGGCCGTCGAATTTCAGGCCCTTGTGCAAATCGTTTTCATCGATCCACTGCACCGCGTCGCCTGAGCAGAAGAAGCCCTCGGAATCAAAGCTCTCACGCGTGGCCTCGGGGTTGCGCCAGTAGCCGGGGGTGACGTTGGGGCCGTGGTAGCGCACCTCTATCTTGCCGTCCACGGGGGCCAGCTTCAGCTCCAGGCCAGGGGCGGGCACGCCGATGTGGCCGGCTTGCACGTGGGGGCTGTTCACGCCCAGGGAGTAGGGCGTGCATTCGGTCATGCCCAGGCCAGTACCCATCACGATGCGCTCGCCGACTTCGCGCTCGGCGCTTTCAAACAGCGAGTCCCATATCGGCTGCGACAGCGCGGCGGCGGCGAAGAAGAACATCTTCACCCGGCTCAGCAGGTTCTTGCGCAGCTGGTCGTCGGTCTTCATGAGATTGGCGATCACCTCGAAGCCGGTGGGTACGTTGAAGTACACGGTGGGTGCAATTTCGCGCAGATTGCGGATGGTTTCGCCCATGCCCTTGGGCGTGGGCTTGCCTTCGTCCAGGTACAGCGTGCCGCCGTTGTAGAGCACGATGCCAAAGTTGTGGTTGCCGCCAAAGGTGTGGTTCCAAGGCAGCCAATCGACCAGCACCAGCGGCGTCTCAGCCAGCACGGGCATGGCCTGGTTCATCTGCTGCAGATTGGCGCTCCACATGCGGTAGGTGATGATGACCGCCTTGGGCAGCTTGGTGGAGCCCGAGGTGAACATGAACTTGGCGATGCTGTCCGCGGTAATCGCAGCGTGCGCGGAATCCACCGCTGGGGTGGCGGGTGTGTGCAGCAATTGGCTGAACGGAATGGTGTCGCGGCCTTCAATGCTGCCGGCACCCAGCACTACTCGTACGTCATTGGCCACCGTGGTCTGGATGGCGCGGGCAAAGCGGCTGCCCACGCTGGCGAACACCAGGCCGGGGGTCAGGGTGCTCAGCACATGGCGCAGCTTGTCGAAGTCCTGGCTGATGGTGGAGTAGGCGGCAGACACCGTGCACTGCGGTATGCCGGCCACCAGGCAGCCCAGCGATAGCAGGGCGTGGTCCAGATCGTTCTCGCTGAGGATGACCACCGGCCGCTCTGGTCCCAGCTCCATGCCCAGCAGGGCCTGGGCGATATTGCGCGCCGACTGCCAGGCTTGCGCGTAGCTGATGTGCTGCCAGTCGCCCAGGCTGCCATCGGCATTCTTTTGGCGCTGGGCCATCCAGGTCTGGTCGGGCCGGGTATGGGCCCAGTGGGCCAGCCGGTCGGTCAGCCGGGTGGGGTAGGGCTGCAGCTCTTGGGCGGCTTGCACATAGACGCAGCCCTGCTCGCCCTGGCGGGTGCGGACTTCGGTGACGCCAAACTGCAAGGGGCGGAAGCGGGGTGGGGTAGTGATGGCGGACATGTCTGGGTTCCGGTGCTCTGCGGGCAACTTGGTCGTGTGGCTGGCGCGTACGGTTAGGTGGGGCGCGTGGGCTCAGTCTTTTTTCACCTTGGCGGCGCGGCCGTCCAGGAAGGCGCGCACGCGTTCCTTGGCCTCGGGCGCGCTCTGGGCAATCGCGGCCATCATGGATTCGGTCAGCAGGCCTTGGTCGCTGGGTTGCTCGGCGATGCGCGGCAGGGCGTGCATCAGGCCGTAGTTGGTCAGCGGGGCGTTCTGGGCAATGCGGCCGGCCAGCTCCACCGCTTTGTCGAACGCCGTGCCGGCGGGCACCAGGTATTGGGCAAAGCCCGCGCGCTCGCCATCTGCGGCGTTGTAGACGCGGCCGGTCATCATCATGTCCATCATGCGGGCGGTGCCGATCAGGCGGGGGATGCGCACCGCGCCGCCGCCGCCCACGAAGATGCCACGCGAGCCTTCAGGCAGGGCGTAGAAGGTGGATTCATCGGCCACGCGGATATGGCAGGCGCTGGCCAGCTCCAGGCCGCCGCCGACCACGGCGCCGTGCAGTGCTGCAACCACCGGGACCGGGCCGAACTGCACGCGCTCCAGCGCGGCATGCCACATGCGGGAATGGTGCAAGCCCTGGCCGGCGTCGCGTTCCTTGAGTTCGCTCAGGTCCAGGCCGGCGCAGAAGTGTTCGCCTTCGCCGCTGATCACGGCGGCTCGCACGCTGGCGGGCAGGCCGTCCATGATGTCGCGCAGCGCCAGGATCAGGCCGTCGTTCAGCGCATTGCGCTTAGCGGGGCGGGTCAGGCGGATGACGGCGATTTCTTCGCTGTCGCCGCGGATTTCCAAAGAGATGTCGGTGTGTGGTGTGCGCATGGGAATACAGGTTTAGTTTGCCAAACTATAGTTATTAAAAATAACTAAAACAAGATTGAAAGAGGCTTGAATCCTAGGTGCTTTCCCTAGCTTTGGTGGGCGCATATAAAGTTATATTTAATAATCAAAATAGACCTTGCACCACCTACTGCGGCGTATGTTTTTGCGGCGGTTTCCAGCTGCTGCAGCCTGCCTCAACTATCCACGGATTTCTATGAAACACTTTTCTTCTTCTTTCCACAATGCCTGGCTTGTCGACGGCGTGCGCACGCCGCTGGTGGACTATTGCGGCGCTTTTGGTGCGCTGTCGCCTACCGACATGGGCATCAAGGTGGCGCGCGCCGTGCTGGAGCGCAGCGGGCTGCCGGCGGCCGATGTGGAGTCGGTGGTGGTGGGCTCCATGGCCCAGGCCGACTTCGATGCCTATGTGCTGCCACGCCATGTGGGCCTGTACGCCGGCGTGCCGCTGGCCGTGCCTTCCATCTTGGTGCAGCGCATCTGCGGCACTGGTTTTGAATTGTTCCGCCAGGCGGCCGACCAGATCGCCCTGGGCTATGCCGACCTGGCGCTGGTGGTAGGCACCGAGTCCATGACGCGCAACCCGATTGCTGCGTACACCCACCGCAGCGGCTTCAAGCTGGGTGCGCCGGTGGAGTTCAAGGACTTTTTGGTGGAGGCGTTGGTCGATACAGCAGGCCCGGTCAGCATGATCCAGACCGCTGAAAACCTGGCTGTGCAATACGGCATCAGCCGGGCTGACGTGGATGCATTCGCGGCCCAGTCGTTTGACCGCGCTCTGCGCGCCAAGGACTTTCATGCCGGCGAAATCGTGCCCGTGGCCAACGAGGTGTTTGCACTGGAAGGCTATGCCAACCGTGGCATCCAGCTGCCGCGCAAAGTGACCCAGATAGCCCACGACACCCACCCCCGGCCATCGCCAGTGGACGCCCTGGCTGCCTTGCGCACGGTCTACCCCGGCGGCGTGCAGACCGCGGGCAATAGCTCGGCCCTGGTAGATGGCGCCGCCAGCGCGCTGGTGGCCAGCGACGCCTATGTACGCAAGAGCGGCGTGCAGCCCCTGGCCCGCCTGCGCGGTGCCGCGGCAGTGGGCGTGGCACCCGAGTACATGGGCATAGGCCCGGCCCCCGCCATCCGTGCGCTGCTGGAGCGCTGCGGCCTGACGCTGGCCGACATCGACCTCTTTGAAATCAACGAGGCCCAGGGTGCACAAACCTTGGCCGTGGGCCGCGAGCTAGGTCTGGATCTGGACAAGCTGAATGTGCACGGCGGCGCCATCGCGCTGGGCCACCCGCTGGCCGCCACTGGCGTGCGCCTGACGGTGACTCTGGCCCGCGCATTACGCCAGCGCGGCAAACGCTTCGGTATCTCCAGCGCCTGCGTGGGCGGCGGCCAGGGCATGGCGCTGCTGATCGAAAATTCTGAGGCTTAAATGCTGGTTGCTATTAAATAAGTAGCTGTTTGCGCCGGATTTACCTGCGCCAGAGGCCTATTTTCTATAAATCCGGAAGTGTGCCCGCATCACACCAGCCCGTGCTTGCGGGCCCGGTAGGCCAGCTTGGCGCGGGTGGTGTTGAGCAGGCGGGCGGCGGCGGACAGGTTGCCCTGGGCGCCGCTGATGGCCTGCTGGAGCATGGCGCGTTCGGTTTGCTCCAGCGACAGGGCGCTTGCAGCGGTAGGTGTTTTGGCGGGGGCTGGGGGGGGCGGTTTGGCGGCAGGGTGGGGCGTAGTTGTCAGGTTCAGTGTGTCGCTGCCGTCTTGCAACTTGAGTGTCATGACGTCGGGGGCCAGGGTCTCTCCGCTGGTGAACAGGTGGTGCACGTCAATGAGGCCGCCCACATCGGCCATGATGACGGCGCGCTCCACCAGGTTTTGCAGCTCGCGGATATTGCCGGGGAAGTCGTAGTTCAGCAGGGTGCGCACGGCGGCCTGGGTGAAGCCCTGGATGTCGCAGCCATGCTTGCGTCGATAGTGGTTCAGAAAATGGCTCATCAGCAGGGGAATGTCGTCGCGCCGTTCGCGCAGCGGCGGCAGGTGGATGGGGAAGACATTGAGCCGGAAGAACAGGTCTTCGCGAAAGCGCCCTTCGCGCACGGCCTGGCGCAGGGTTTCGTTGGTGGCGGCCAGCACACGCACGTCCACGGCAATGCTGCGGGTGCCGCCCACGCGTTCCACCTCGCCCTCTTGCAGCGCACGCAGCAGCTTGCCCTGGGCGACGAAGCTTAGCGTGCCGATCTCGTCTAGAAACAGGGTGCCGCCGCTGGCGCGCTCAAACCGCCCCGGGCGTGACACGCTGGCACCGGTGTAGGCGCCGCGCTCCACGCCGAACAGCTCGGACTCGATCAGCGTCTCGGGAATGGCGGCGCAGTTAACGGCGATGAAGGGCTTGTCTTTGCGCGGGCTGATCTTGTGCAGCATGCTGGCGAACTTCTCTTTGCCCACGCCGGACTCTCCCGTGAACAGCACGGTAGCGGTGGTGCGCGCTACGCGGCTGAGCTGGTGGCAGGCCGCGTTGAAGGCCGAGGATGCGCCCACCATGGCGTCGCCCGCAGACGCACCGCTGGCGGGTAGCTCGGCGGCGTCGCTGGGCGAGCGGGCGTAGGCGGCGGTGTCCACGAAGTCGCGCACGTTCAGGTAGCGCATGTCTTCTTCCACGTTGTCCCACCGGTCTGCCGACTTGCCGATGACCCGGCATTGCGCGTCGCCCATGGAGCGGCATTGCGTTTCGCGGAAGACGATGAGCCGCCCGAACAAGGTGCTGACGTAGCCGGTGGCATAGCCCACCTGCATCCAGCAGGCAGGCGATCCGCCGATGCCGTAGGCGGCGATGTGCTCGTCGTCCTCGCTAGAGTTGTGCCACAGGAATTCGCCCTCGTAGCTGCCAGTGTTGGCGTCATACGTCACCTGCACCAGCTCGACCTTTACGACGCCCTCCAGGGCATGCAGGCGCGTACCCGCGATGGCGGCGGCCGAGGGGTCGGCATCGGGCCACTGCTTTCTGACCAGATGGGCATCCCGCGCGCCGCTGACGTAGCCCGCACGCGTGAACAGGCCACGGGCCTGCTTGGTGCCCAGGCTGTCGATCATCTCGCGGCGCAGCGAACCCAGGGCCTCGGTGTGCAGCAAGACCATGCGCTGGTCTTGCAGCCAAATGCGCCCATCGCCCGGCGAAAAGAACAGGCATTCGCTGATGTCGGCCACGTTGGGGTGGGCCTCGCTGCCGATGTGGGTGCTGGCAAAACCCCCCAGGGCCTTGTTGACGGAGCTGCTGTCGAAGTTGCTGAGCACCGTGCCCGTGGCGCGGGCGACATCTGCCAGGGAAACCCGTGGGGAATTGCGCATGGGGACTTCATCAATTGGTTAAATTTGATTCAGGAATGTAACGAATTGCTGAAATTAATGGAGGGTGATTTCCCTATGCTGCAGCGCGGTAGAGCGGCCTCGGGTATCTACCTAATTCCTCTCTGGCGGAGGGCTTGATTTACGGCCTTTGGCATGCCTTTGGGAGAAGGCTGGTCCGTGCATTGCGATAAGTAGGTGTGCTGCAAAGAAATGTGGCGACTTGATGAACGTAATTCACCTAAAGGACATGGCCATGGGCGCGACCGATGCGACGGAAATTTTCAACTTTGTGGGCCTGCAGCAAGCCGCACTGGGCGCTGGGGTACGGGATGTGATTGAGCCGGCCACCGGCGAGGTGCTGTGCCGTGTAGGCATTGCTAATGCCGCAGACATGGCTGCCGCCACGGCCGCTTCCGCCGCGGCGCAGAAGAGCTGGGTAGCGATGCCCCCGCGCGAGAAAGCCGCCATCTTCCGCCGTGCCGGGGCTTTGTTTGAACAGCATTTTGACGCGCTGGCCCTGTATACGGCGCGGGAAACCGGCGGCATCTTGGCCAAGGGCCAGCACGAAATCCGGGAGGCCGCGCTGATTTGCCAACTGGCCGCCAATCTGCCCCTGCAATCGCAGGGCCATGTGCTGCCCAGCGTGCCTGGCCGCACCAGCTTTGCCCGGCGGGTGCCGCACGGCGTGGTGGGGGTGATTTCGCCCTTCAACTTTCCGCTGATCTTGGCCTTGCGGGCCATTGCGCCGGCGCTGGCTGCGGGCAATGGCGTGGTGGTCAAGCCCGATAGCCGTACGCCGGTTTCCGGTGGTTTCATGATTGCCCGCATCTTTGCCGAAGCCGGCCTACCCAAAGACCTGCTGCAGGTGCTGGCCGGAGACGCCGAAGCCGGCGAGGCCCTGGTAGTGGACCCGTTGGTGCCCATGATTGCCTTTACCGGTTCGGTCGCGGTGGGGCGTCGCATCGGCGAGCTGGCCGGCCGGCATTTGAAGAAGGTTTCCCTGGAGCTGGGCGGCACCAACTCGCTGGTGATTCTGGACGACGCCGATCTGGATGTGGCCGCATGCAATGCCGCCTGGGGCGCGTATTTTCACCAAGGCCAGATCTGCATGGCATCGAACCGCATCCTGGTGCACGAAAGCATGGCAGCGGAGTTCACCAAACGCCTGATTTCCAAAGCCACGCATCTGCCCATGGGCAACGGCGCCACCGGTCAGGTGGCCCTGGGCCCGTTGATCGACGCCAAGCAGCGTGACCGCGTGCACGCCCTGGTGCAAGACAGCGTGAAGGCCGGAGCCAAGTTGGAAGCTGGCGGTAGCTACGAGGGCCTGTTCTATAAGCCCACGGTGCTGACGGGCGTCAAAGCCGGTATGCGCGTGTTCGAGGAAGAAACCTTTGGGCCCGTGGCCAACATCATTACCTACAAGACGGATGACGAAGCCATTGCGCTGGCAAACAACAACACCGGCAGTCTGGCATCTGCGGTGATTTCCAAGTCGGTGGGCCGCGCCATGGCGGTGGGCCAGCAGCTCAAGTCCGGCATGGTCCACATCAACGACCAGACCGTGAATGACGATTGTGTGAATCCGTTCGGTGGCCCCGGTATCGCGGGCAATGGCACCAGCGTGGGGGGCCCTGCCGACCTGGAGGAATACACCATGTGGCAGTGGGTCACGGTCAAAGACCAGGCCCCCACGTACCCGTTCTGACACACGTTCGGACACATCCATAACAACCAGGAGAACAACATGAGCTTGCAAGGAAAAACCATTGTCGTCACGGGCACCTCATCCGGCATTGGTGCCGAGGTGGCGCGGCTGGCCCGCTTTCAGGGCGCCAAGGTGATTGGGATGGACCGCAACGACCCCAGCCTGACGCTGGATGGTTTTGTCAAAGCTGACCTGGGCACCACGGCAGCCATAGATGCGGCCGTGGCCCAGCTGCCCGCGCACATCGATGCGTTCTGCAATATCGCCGGCGTGCCCGGTACTGCGGATGTGGATTTGGTGGCGCGGGTCAATTACCTGGGCCTGCGCCATCTGACCGAAGCGGTGCTGCCGCGCATTCCACGCGGCGGCAGCATCGTCAACGTGGCGTCCATCCTGGGGGCTGAATGGCCCTTGCGGCTGGACTTGCACAAAGAGCTGGCCGCGATCAAGGGCTTCGATGCCGGAGCGCATTGGTTGCGTGGCCATCCGGTGCCGCAGGCCACCTGCTACCAGTACTTCAAAGAGGCGCTGATCGTGTGGAACGGCGTGCAATCCCAAGAGTGGTTTCTGGGCAAGGGCGTGCGCATGAATTGCGTGGCACCCGGCCCGGTGTTCACACCCATTCTGGGCGATTTCGTTTCCATGCTGGGCGAAGAGCGTGTGCAAAAAGACGCCCACCGCATGCTGCGCCCGGCCTTTGCCGACGAAGTGGCGGCGGTGATTGCCTGGCTGTGCAGCGATGCCGCACGCTGGGTCAGCGGCGTGAACATCCCGGTCGATGGTGGTTTGGCTTCGACCTATCTGTAAAACAAAAAAGTACTACCCGAGGAGACATTGATGACAAAAAAAACCACGCCCTTTCCACTCAGCGCGCTGGCGGTAGCCAGTGGCCTGCTGTGCGCCGTATCGGCCCAGGCCCTGGAACTGGGCTCTGATCCGGACACCAAGATCCGCCTGGACTTGACACCCAAGTACAGCACGGCCTATCGCTTGAAGGATGCCTCACCCGGACTGACCGTGCCGTCCAGCGACGCCGGTGTGGCGAATGAAAACGATGGTGACGTCAACTTCCGCAAGAAGGGATTCATCTCCAATCGTTTTGACCTTTTGACCGAGTTTGACGTGACCCATGGCAACTTTGGTTTGCGCGTCAGCCATGCCGCCTGGTACGACTCCAAGTACACAGGCCACAGCAGCAATGACGGATCGCTGGGGGTGAACAACTACGCCAACCAGGCGGTGAATGACTACATCCCGCTGACCACCATGCAAAGCGGTCGGGGCGACCAGTTCCTGGACGTGTTCGTGTTTGGTAAGGGCAACCTGGGCGGTATGCCGGCCTCTATCCGCATAGGCAAGCACGCGCTGCAATATGGTGAAAGTCTGTTCTTCGGTCAGAACGGTATAGCCAACGCGCAGGGTCCGGTAGATATTGCCAAGATTTCGTCGGTGCCCAACTGGCAGTTCAAGGAAGTGTTGCTGCCGGTGGAGCAGATATCCGGCAGCCTGCAGGTGGCCGAAGATGTGACCCTGGGCGCCTACTACCAGCTCAAGTGGCGCCCCAGCAAGCTGCCCGGCGTGGGCAGTTATTTCTCCAACCAGGACTACCTGGGCGGCGGACGTGTCTACTTGGGGCCGACCACGGTGCTGAACACCGACGACAGCAAGGACCAGACGCCGGGCAACAACGGACAGTTTGGTGCGCAAGTGCGCTGGGCTCCCGCCGGTAGTGCGTTTGAATACGGCTTCTACGCCGCACGCTATAACGAAAAGACGCCAGCTGTGCCGGTGTTTGATTTCATCAACGGCAACGCGCACAAGGTGTATGCGGAGGGCATCAAGACGGTAGGCGCCAGCGTGACATCCTCCGTGGGACCGCTGAACTGGGCGTTGGAAGGCTCGTTCCGTGCCGATGCACCCCTGGCCGGCGACCCTGCCGTGTTGCTGCCCGCCTTTCTGGGGGCGGGGGGACCTGCTGCTGACTGCAGTGGCTCGCCCAGCAACCCCTGCTTTGCCATCGGCAAGACCGCTCATTTGAATTTGTCTGGCATTTATGTGTTGACCAAATCGGGTCTGTGGGATGGCGGCTCGGTGGTGGCCGAGTTGGCTTGGAACCGCACCCTGAGCGTGACCAAGAACCCCAGCACGCGTGGCAACGGTGGCCTGGACCCGAACACCACGCGCGATGCGGCGGCTTTTCGCATGATCTTTGAGCCGCAGTACTTCCAGGTACTGCCGGGGTTGGATCTGTCGCTGCCCATGGGCCTGGGCTACAACTTTGCGGGCCGCTCCTCGGCCATCATGAACTTTGCCGGTGGTGCCAGCAAGGCCGGCGACTTCAATCTGGGGGTCAAAGGCAAATACCACGACTGGAATATCGGCCTGACCTACACCAGCTACTTCGGCCCTGAGAGCACCTTTACCGTGGTGGACCCCGCCGGTTCACGGATGTTGTCTTACGGCCAGACCTTGAAGGACCGCAGCTATGTGTCTTTCAACATGTCGCGCACTTTCTGAACCTGTCACACCCCTATCTATTTCAACGAGACACACCATGAAGCAGTTTGCAATAAACACCTTGCTCGCAGCCGCCTTGCTGGCGGTCGCTGGAGGCGCCCAGGCCGCCGTGAGCGCCGACGAGGCGGCCAAGCTCAAAACTACCCTGACCCCGATGGGGGCCGAAAAGGCGGGCAACAAGGAGGGCACGATTCCCTCGTGGGAGGGTGGTGCCACCAAGGCTCCGGCCGGCTACAAGAGCGGCGATGTGCGCCCCGACCTGTTCCCTAGCGAGAAGCCGACGCTGTCCATCAGCGCCAAGAACATGGCCCAGTATGCCGACAAGTTGTCAGACGGCGTGCAGGCCTTGATGAAGAAGTACCCCGACTTCCGCATCGACGTGTACCCCACGCACCGTACGGCGGCTGCACCCCAGGCGGTGTATGACAACACCTTCAAGAATGCCACCCGTGCCAAGACCATAGAAGGCGGCTTCGGCATGGAGGGGGCGTTTGGCGGTGTGCCATTCCCTATTCCGCAGGACGGCTATGAAGCCATCTGGAACCAGCGCACCGCCTGGCGCGGCGGCAATATCACTCTACCCATGCGGGTATGGGTGGTGACCGCGGATGGTCGGCGCGCCATGGCCTCGGGGGGTACGCAGACGCTGAGCCAGCCTTTCTTTGCCAAGGACGGCAGCCTGGAAAAGTTCGATGGCTACTACTCGCTGGGCAAGTTCGTGGCCAATGCACCGGGCTCCAAGGCTGGTGAAGCGATTCTGGCTCTGGACGGCGTTTCTGATGCCGCCCCGCGTGGGCTGTGGCAGTACCTGGTAGGCCAGCGTCGCGTGCGCAAGGCCCCGTCCGTGGCCTATGACACGCCCGATTCGGTGACATCCGGCATCGGCCTGTTCGACGAAGCGTTTACCTTGTTTGGCCCCATAGACAAGCACGAGCTGAAGCTGGTGGGTAAGAAGGAGATGTACATCCCCTACAACAACAACCGCGCCGCCGCCGCCAAGGTGGAAGACCTGGTGACGCCCAACACGCTGAACCCGGCCCAGGTGCGCTGGGAGCTGCACCGCGTGTGGGAAGTGGAGGCCACGCTGGCCGCTGGCAAGCGCCATGTGGTGCCCAAGCGCAAGTACTACATCGACGAAGACAGCTGGCAGACCGCACTGTTCGACGGTTGGGATGCCAAGGGCCAGCTCTGGCGTACCAACTTTGCATTGATGTTGACCGCGCCCGATGTGCCTGTGGTCTCCAACTTTGTGCTGTGGGGCGGCTATGACCTGCAAAACGGCTCCTACTACCTGAACATGGCGTCCAACGAGTTGCCCAAGCAGTACGAGATCGTGCCGCCAATTCCGCGCAATTTCTTCAGCGCCGAATCCTTGTCCAACGAAGGCGCACGCTGATGAAACAGGCCGCTCAATATGGGGTGGCGCGGCGCACGGCCCTGCTGGGCTTGTGCGGCTGGGCCACGGTGCTGGCTTTGCCGGCGCGGGCGGCCAGCACGCCGGCTGTGTTGACGCAGGCTGCCGTGCAAACCCCCAAGGCCTTGGGGGCGGCTACGCTGGCCGTGGCCCGCGCGGGCAAGCGTCTGGTGGCGGTGGGCGAGCGCGGCACCGTGCTGCTGTCCGACGACTCCGGCGTAAGCTGGCGGCAGGCCCAGGTGCCGGTGCAGGCTACCCTGACCGCAGTGTGCTTTGCCGATGCGCAAACTGGCTGGGCCGCAGGGCACCTGGGCGTGGTGTTGCGCAGTGATGATGCTGGCGCCACCTGGCACAAGCAGCTGGATGGCATCCAGGCCGCTGCGCTGGTGCTGCAAGCCGCCCAGGCCACGGGTGATGCCAAGGCTATCGCCAACGCCCAGCGCCTGGTGGAGGAGGGCGCCGACAAACCCTTCTTTGACCTGGAATTCAGCGATGCCCAGCATGGCTATGTGGTGGGGGCCTACGGCCTGATGCTGTCCACTGCGGACGGGGGCAAAACCTGGGCCGCCGTGACCCCGCGCTTGCCGAATCCCAAAAGCTTGCACCTGTACGGCGTGCGTGCCAGCGGCAGCACGCTGCTGATTGCTGGCGAACAGGGCCTGCTGCTGCGCTCCGCCGATGGTGGTGCCAGCTTTGCGGCTTTGGAGTCGCCGTACAAGGGCAGCTTCTTTGGTTTGTTGCGCAGCGTGGGCGACGTGTGGGTGGCCTACGGTCTGCGCGGTACTGCCTACCGCTCCAGTGATGCCGGAGTGCATTGGGACAAATTGGACACCGGTGTACCCATGGCGGTGGGTGCCGGCATGGGCTTGCCTGGCGGTGGCTTTGTGCTGATGAGCCAGGCCGGCGATGCCTTGGTGGGACGCGACGACGGCGTGGCGCTGCGCCGTGTGGCGGCACGTGAACCCGTGCCCGTATCGGGTGTGGTGCAGGCCGACGACGGCAGCCTGGTCGTGGCCAGCTTGCGGGGCATGCGCCGCCTGCCGGCCCTGTCTGCCCATTGATTTTGGAATTGATTTTTGGAACAAGGCTGCGCGCAGCCGCGAAAGAATAATGCACGCCGATACATCCTCCCAAACCCAGCCCGTGGTTGCGCGGCTGGAAGATTTCGACACCCGCTCCGGCAATGTGGTGGAGCGCGCCTTCTTCAACCACCGTCCTTGGGTGATGGCGATCTGCCTGGCCTTGACCCTGGTGCTGGGCTGGCTGGGGACGCACCTGCAGCTCAATGCCAGCTTTGAAAAAACCATTCCCACCAGCCACCCCTACATCGTCAACTACCTGGCGCACAAGGGCGATCTGGCGGGGCAGGGCAATGCACTGCGCCTGGTTGTGCAGGCCAAGCAAGGCACGATTTTCGACAAGAGCTATCTGGACACACTGCAGAAAATAAACGACGAGGTGTTTCTGCTGCCGGGTGTGGACCGGCCGTTCATGAAGTCGCTGTGGACCTCGAACACGCGCTGGGTAGCGGTGACCGAAGAGGGGCTGGATGGCGGCCCAGTGGTGCCCGACAGCTTTGACGGCAGCCCCGCCAGCCTGGCCGAGCTGCGCGCGAACGTGGAGCGCTCCGGTGAGATCGGCCAGCTGGTGGCGGGCGACTTCCAGTCCAGCATCATCTTCGTGCCTTTGCTGGACCGCAACCCGCAAACCGGCAAGGCGCTGGACTACGGTGACCTGTCACGCCAGATCGAGGTCATACGCGCCAAGTACGCCAGCGACAAGCTGCAGATCGGCGTGACCGGCTTTGCCAAGGTGGTGGGCGATTTGATCGAGGGCCTGCAGCAGGTGCTGCTGTTCTTCCTGTTGGCGCTAGCCATCACCACCGTGGTGTTGTACGGCTATACCCGCTGTGCCCGCAGCACGGCTCTGGTGGTGGCATGCTCGTTGGTGGCTGTGGTCTGGCAGTTTGGTTTGCTGGCGCTGCTGGGCTATGAGCTGGACCCGTATTCCATTCTGGTGCCATTCCTGGTGTTCGCCATCGGTATGAGCCATGGCGCGCAGAAGATGAACGGCATCATGCAGGACATAGGCCGTGGTACGCACCGCGTGGTGGCTGCGCGTTATACCTTTCGCCGCCTGTTCATGGCCGGGCTGACGGCCCTGCTGTGTGATGCTGTGGGCTTTGCAGTGCTGGTCATCATCCAGATCAAGGTGATCCAGGATCTGGCGGTGATTGCCAGCATAGGCGTGGCCGTACTGATCTTCACCAATCTGGTACTGCTGCCGATTTTGCTGTCCTACACCGGTGTTGGAGCCAAGGCTGCGGCGCGTAGCCTGCGTGAAGACGCGGTGCAGGACGGCACCCAACGTGCCTGGCTGTGGGCGTTGCTGGACCATTTCACACAGAAGCGCTGGGCGGCTGCGGCGATTGTGGTCTCCACGCTGATGGCGGTGGGCGGCTACGCCGTGAGCCTGCAGCTGAAGGTGGGTGACCTGGACCCCGGCGCCTCCGAGCTGCGCCCCGACTCCCGGTACAACCGCGACAGCGCCTACCAGATCGCGCACTACGCGGCCAGCGCCGACATCCTGACGGTGATGGTCACCACGCCGGAAGACCAGTGCACCAGCTATGGCACATTGGCCAAGCTCGACACCCTGGCCTGGGGGCTGGAGCAACTGCCTGGCGTGGAGTCCACCAACTCCATGGCGGCGCTGTCCAAGCTGGCCATGGTGGGCTACAACGAAGGCAACTTCAAGTGGTTCGAATTGCTGCCGAATGACGGTGCACTGGGTGGCGTGCAGACGCGGGCGCCGCGCGAGCTGTTCAACCAGAACTGCTCCTTCCTTGCGCTGTATGTCTACCTGAAGGACCACAAGGCCGAGACCTTGTCCCGGGTGGTCGCCGAGGTGGAAAAGTTCGCCGCAGTCAACAACACCGACGCCATCCACTTCCAACTGGCAGCCGGCAGCGCGGGCATCGCCGCGGCCACGAACATCGTGGTGGCCAAGGCCATGCACGAGATGCTGCTGTGGGTGTATGCCGCTGTAGTGCTGCTGTGCTGGATCACCTTCCGCTCATGGCGCGCGGTGCTCGTGGCGGTGCTGCCGCTGGTGCTGACTTCTATTCTGTGCGAGGCCTTGATGGTCTGGCTGGGCATGGGCGTAAAGGTGGCCACGCTACCGGTGATTGCCCTGGGCGTGGGCATAGGCGTGGATTACGCGCTGTATGTGCTCAGCATCACCTTGGCCCGCATGCGTGAAGGTGCCAGCCTGTCGGACGCGTACCACCACGCGCTGCAGTTCACCGGCCGCGTGGTTATGTTGACTGGCATCACCCTGGCACTGGCGGTAGGCACCTGGGCGTTTTCGCCTATCAAGTTCCAGGCCGACATGGGGATTCTGCTGGCCTTTATGTTCATCTGGAACATGGTGGGGGCCTTGGTGTTGCTGCCGGCGCTGGGCTACTTTCTCCTTCGGCCTGCCACGGCTGAGAGGGTGGCGGGCGTCCAGAGCCGGGTCGCGGCATGAAACATATGCGTATTCAAGGGGACGAGACGTGATCGATTCATACATTTTGGTCGATGGAGTCCAGGTGCGGTACTGCGACTCGGGTGGTGCTGGTCCGGTCGTGCTGCTGCTGCACGGCATCGGCGGCTCGCTGGAACTCTGGTCGGCGCAGTTTGCCGACGCCAACCTGGGCATGCGTCTGATCGCGCTGGACCTGCCGGGGCACGGTCTGTCCGGCTTCGGTCGGCAGCCGTTCGCGCCCAAGACCTTTGCTGTCTTCGTGTGGAAGTTTGCCGATGCGCTCGGCTTGCACAAGGTGCATCTGGCCGGTAATTCCTTGGGTGGGGCCATTTGCCTGCAGATGCAGGCCCAGCAGCCGGCGCGGGTGCAGACCGTGCTGCTCGCCGCGGCGGCCAACCTCGGGCGCGATTGCCCCGTGCCCTTCCGGCTGATGACGCTGCCTGTGCTGGGCACGCTGATGTCGCGGGCTGGCCCCATGGCCGTCACGCAGCAGATTCAGGCCATCTTCGGCCTATCGTTTGTTGTCACCGACGAGTTGCGCAAGACGATAGAGCGCAACGTGATGCGACCTGGTACCCAGGCCGCCTTCCTCGCCATCTTGCGGCGGATGACGGACCTGGGCGGGCAGCGTGCGTCGCTGGTGGCCGATGCGCATACGGCGCTCGCTTCGGCCTCGGTGCCCCTGCTCCTGTTGCATGGCCGGCAAGACCGCGTGATTCCGTTCGCGCATTCGGAGCACGCGCACACGCTGGCCCCGGCGAGCCGGTTTCAACTCGTCGATGACTGCGGCCACACGCCGCAACTGGAGCAGTCCGCCGTCTTCAACGCCGCTTTGCGGGCGCTGGTCGTCGAGGCCTGAGAGCTACCACCTAAGAGCAAGCAAAATGATGAACGATCTCCCGACCCTGGCTTCGGCCGATTTGGACCCGGCTTTGGCCGGATTTCTGGCCCAAGCCGCCGCCCAGGGCAACCCGCCCCTAGAGAGCTTGCCACCGCCTGTGATACGGCAAATTTACCGTGAGCAGGCGCAGGCCCTGGGCCTGCCACCCCCCGGGATTTGGCGGGTGTTTGACACCGCCATTACCGGCCCTGGAGGAGCGTTGCCCTTGCGTGTTTATGCGCCCAATACCGCGGGGAGCCAGCAGCCTTTGCCGCTGGTGCTCTACGTACATGGCGGCGGTTTTGTGATGGGTGATCTGGAGACCCATGACAACGTCTGCCGAACCCTGTGCCACCATGCCGAGATGCTGGTTGTTGCTGTGGATTACCGGCTGGCGCCCGAGCATCCGTTTCCGGCCGCGCCCGACGATGTGGAAGCCACATTGCGCTGGCTGCTGGCTAACGCCGGCAGCCTGGGTGCCGACCCCCAGCGCATTGCCGTCGTGGGCGACAGCGCGGGCGCGCAGCTGGCTTTGGTAGCGGCGCGGCGGGTGAAAGCCGCCGCGGTGCGCGCGCTGGGTCTGATTTACCCAGTCGCCCAGCACCCCGACGAACCCAGTCCTTCGTACCAGGAGAACGGCGAGGGCAAGTTCCTCACCATGGACGCGATGCGCTGGTTCATTGCCAGCTACCTGGGCGGGCAATCGCCCGGGCATCCCGATATGGCGCTGTTGCAGTCTGACCTGGCGGGCTTGCCCGCCACCTGGCTCGCCACCATGGGGCACGACCCGCTGCGCGACGAAGGCCATGCGCTGGCCCTGCGCGCAACAGCGGCGGGTGTGGCGGTGGCCCATCAGCATTACCCCGGCGCCATCCATGCGTGCATCCATTTCAGTGCCGTGTCGCCTCTTGGCTTGCAAGTACTGACCGATTTGGCGCAGTGGCTACATAAAAAGATTTAGCACCGCAATTCGGCTTGTGGCCAAGTTTTTTATCGTGACTTTGGGCCGCTTCTCTGGCATATCCTGTCCGGCGTTGTCGCACATTCTGGCCCGCGACTCAGCACGTTGGCTGGTTCTGGTTGCTCTGTACCTGAGGAGTACGCCGGCCCTGGCCCATGTCAAATGGTTTGCCGACTGGAGCGTGGTGATTTGCCCGCCGCGTGACCCCATGCGGGTATTGCGCATGCCGCTGTGGCAGGCGTTTTTTGTAGCTGCCATCTTGGTCATGAGCTTGCTGGGCTGGCTGGATGCGCGTCTGGCCCGCACCGCCTATCGCTGGAAAAAAAGGCTGGACCATGTCCATGCAGCTGTCATGCCGTATGCCATGCTGGTGCTGCGGCTGGGTCTGTCGCTTTACTGGATGATTGTGTCGCAGACCCTTCCAACACCGGTTTACCTGACACCCGAGCTGGCAGCCCCGGCGGGTGTGCGCTGGCTGCAGGTGGCCTGTGCGGCGGCGGTGCTGCACCGCTTCAGCAGCTGGCTGGCCGGGCTGGGCATGGTGTCGCTTTACGCCATGGCAACGCTGCAGCATGGCTGGTTTCATTTGTTGGACTACCCGTTGTTTCTCGGTTTGGGCGTCATCTTGCTATTGCCCGCCATTGGCAAACGTGAGGATGATGCCTTGTCGCTGGACTTGCTGCGCTGGTGCGCGGCCATCACGCTAATGTGGGGCGGCGTTGAGAAGTTTGCCTTTCCGGAATGGAGCTTCGGCATGATGCAGTCCATGCCGGTGCTGAGCCTGGGCGTCAGCCCCGAAGCGGCCATGTATATGTATGGTTTTGGTGAACTGGCGCTGTCTTTTGCATTGCTTCTTTTTGGTGTTGGCAGCCAGATAGCGGCCATTTCGCTGCTGCTGGTGTTTGTGTTGGCCGTGCTTCCGTTTGGCTGGGTTGATTTTGTGGGGCACAGCGGCATTGTGGTGGCTCTTGCGTTGCTGGGCCTGACCAAACCACGTCTGCACGTGCTGCGGGCCACAGCATTGCGCAATGGTTTTCTGCATGGCGGGGCTTTTTCGGTGGCCGTAATGGGTTTGTGGGGGCTGTATGTGGGTTTGCACGCGGTGTATGTGCAAAGCGTATTGCCTGACCCCCAGGCCGAAATGCAGGCCATTGCAGAACGGGCGAAGGTGCGTATCGCCCAATCAGGGCGCCAGTAGGTCGGATTGAAAGTTCGGCAAACGCCGCCACCGAACATGAGTCGCCATGCTGTAGTTGCCGCAGTTGGCACGCGCGCTGGGTGCTGGATATGAACTGAAAGGACGTTTTGTGACCGCATATAGCTTATGCACCTGGGGCAAGGTGGTGGGGCACACTTTTGGTGAGATGGGGTTGACGCGCCTGCCCAGGGTTTTCGGGTAGACCTGCAGCAACGTGCCTAGGGCACGCTGGCCTTGTCGCTGAAGAATTTGACACCGTCCTGTGTGAATGGCGGGTTCCATGCTGGTCCCGCGCGGCAGGGCTATTTTCTATTGCTCAATGCGCTGGGCCGCATCACGGTATCGCAAGGCGGACATTCCGTGCTGCTGGGGCCGGGCACCTGACCGTGGTTTGCCAGGCGGAACCGTACCGGCTGCGCTTTGACGAAGCTCACCGCATGCAGGTGCCGGTGGTGCCGGAGTTGGATGGCTAAGGTGACTGGCGGCGAGGCGGGCAAGCAGGTGTTGCTGCAATACGGCTTTGACTACACCGCCGTCTTTG
Source organism: Rhodoferax sp. GW821-FHT10B06 (assembly GCF_059415605.1). NCBI lineage: Bacteria > Pseudomonadati > Pseudomonadota > Betaproteobacteria > Burkholderiales > Comamonadaceae > Rhodoferax > Rhodoferax sp. GW821-FHT10B06. The sequence continues at coordinate 169,537 of NZ_JBWKNO010000008.1, forward strand.
CCATTGGCTGGAGCGACTTGCACCACGTCATCTGCGTGCTACACGACCGCAGCGACGCCGTGCAAAAAAAAAAGAGCGTCGAACAGTGCTGCAACCAGTTGATTGATGATTTTGCGGCCGAGGGCTATGGTATTTACGGCACCACAATTGCGGCGATGGATAAGGTGGCTGATGCCTATGACCCGGTCAAGCGCGCGGTGGACCCAAACAATATCATCGCTCCGGGCAAGTAGGGAATTGACCTACATCGCCAAGGATGAGATGAGGGCGCGGCGTGTTGTGGTCTTGGCTTGTCCGGCTGCACTCGTGGGTAAGTGCTTTCCCTAGGTTTTTTGGTGTGCAATTTAGTTATGATAAATAATCAAATTGAACAACTGAGATCGCGAGAAAATTGCCTATGCCCGCCTACATTCCTTATGGAATTTACTGGTCCTCTCCGTTCGCCAAATGGCAGGGCGCACTGTCCAACCTGAATGCCTTGCCCTTGGCGGCCCATACCGGCAAGCAGGCGCTGGCAGCACGCGGCTATGACATGGCGCAGATCGACCTGGCTATTTTGGGACTGACCAATCCGCAAAAGGGCAGCTTCTACGGCCTGCCCTGGGTCACCGGCATGATGGGCATAGACCGCGTGGCTGGCCCGACCATCCAGCAAGCTTGCGCCACCAGCGTGCGGGCCCTGCAAATGGCCGCGCAGGAAGTGGTTTGTGGCACGGCGACCAGCGCGCTGCTGGTGATGGCCGACCGCCAGTCCAACGGCCCGGTGGTGTACTACCCCGATTCCAGCGGCACCGGCGGCTACGGCATCAGCGAACATTGGGTGCCCGACAACATGGGCCATGACCCGTATGCTAAGAACCCCATGCTGCAAACTGGCGAGAACGTGGCTGCGCGCTACGGCATCAGCACCGCCGAGCAGCATGATCTGAAGCTGCACCGCTACACGCAATACCAGCAGGCGCTGGCCGACGACCGCGCTTTCCAGAAGCGCTACATGGCCGATGTGCCGCTGAGCGACTCCAAGTTTCGCAAGCAGACCGGAGTGCTCAGCACCGACGAAGGCATCTTCCCCACCACCGCCGAAGGCTTGGCCAAACTCAAGCCGGTAAAAGAGGGCGGCACCGTGACCTACGGCGGTCAAACCCACCCGGCCGACGGCAATGCCGGCGCCATCGTCACCACGCGCGACTTGGCCCACGCGGCGGCCGTCAACCCGCACATCGAAATCGAAATCCTGGGCTTCGGCATGGCCCGTGTCGAGCCCGGCTACATGCCCATGGCCCCATCACCGGCCAGCTTCAACGCCCTGAAGAACGCCGGCCTGACCATCAAGGACATTGACGCCATCAAGACCCACAACCCCTTCGCAGTCAACGACATTGCCCTGGCGCGCGACACCGGTTTTACCTGGGAGAAGATGAACAACTATGGCAGCTCCATCATCTGGGGCCACCCGCAAGCGCCCACCGGTCTGCGCGCCATCATCGAACTGATTGAAGAGCTGGTGCTGCGCGGCGGCGGCACCGGCATGTTTACCGGCTGTGCAGCCGGCGACAGCGGTTACGCCACCATTCTGCGCGTCACCGACAGCAGCCAATAAAGTACAGAAACACACTATGAAAATCATTACTGCCGCCCAAGCCGGCGCCCTCATCCAGGACGACGCCACCATCTTCCTCGGCGGCCTGGCCGTCACCAGCCTGCCCGAAGAAGTGCTCAAGGGCGTGGAGCAGACCTTTCTGGACACCGGCCACCCGTGCAACGTCACCACCTGGGCCTGCGGCGCGATTGGCAACAGCAAGGACGCCGGCATGGTCCACTTCGCCCACCCCGGCATGATCAAGCGCACCGTGGCCGGCCACTTCGGCCAGACCGGCGCCGAGATGATGAAGATGGTGTTTGAGGGCCAGGTCGAGGCCTACAACTTTCCGCAGGGCAGCCTGTCGCACCTGACGCGCCACATCGCCAGCCGCAGCCCGGGCCTGCTGACCAAGGTGGGGCTCGGCACCTTCGTCGACCCGCGCATCGAAGGCGGCAAGCTCAACAGCAAGTCCACCGAGGATCTGGTCAAGCTGGTCGAATTCAACGGCGAAGAATGGCTGTTCTACCCCACGCCGAAGATTGACGTGGCCATCATCCGCGGCACCGTGGCCGACGAGAACGGCAACATCACCCTGGACAAGGAAGGCATGCTGCTGGAGCAGATCAACATTGCCCACGCGGCCAAGGCCTGCGGCGGCATCGTCATCGTGCAGGTGGAGCGCATCGTCAAGGCCGGCACGCTGCACCCCAAGGCTGTGAAGATCCCCGGCGTGTCGGTGGACTACGTGGTGCTCAGCAAGCCCGAGAACCACATGCAGACCATTGCCACCCAGTTCAACCCCGCGCTATGCGGCGATGTACGTGTGCCGGTCAACTCACTGGAGCCGATGGCGCTGGACGAGCGCAAGGTCATCGCGCGCCGCACGGCAATGGAGCTGACTCCCGGCGCCATCACCAACCTGGGTATCGGCATCCCCGCCGGCGTGCCATCGGTGGCGGCGGAAGAGGGCGTGGCCGACCAGTTGACCTTGAGCATCGAGAGTGGCATCACCGGCGGCATCCCGGCGCAGCTGGGCGACTTTGGCGTGGCCTACAACGCCGACGCCATCATCGAGCAGTCGCTGCAGTTCGACTTCTACGACGGCGGTGGCCTGGACGCCAGCTTTCTGGGCCTGGCCCAGGCCGACAACTGGGGCAATGTGAACGTCAGCAAGTTCAACGGACGCCCGGTCGGCTGCGGCGGCTTCGTCAACATCACCCGCTCGACCAAGAAGCTGGTGTTCTGCGGCGCCTTCACCGCTGGCGGGCTGGAGGTCAAGGTGGCCGACGGTCAGCTGACGATCGTCAAAGAAGGCAAGGCGCGCAAGTTCATCGAGAAGGTTGAGCAGATCACCTTCAACGGGCATGACGCCGCCCTGCGCCAACAAGAAGTCTTGTTCGTCACCGAACGCGCGGTGTTCCAGCTGACCACCGACGGCCTGGAGCTGACCGAGATCGCCCCCGGCGTGGACCTGGAGCGTGACGTGCTTGCGCACATGGGTTTTAAGCCGATCATGAAGAACGTCAAGACAATGGATGCGGGTTTGTTTCGCGCCCAGTGGGGCGGCTTGGCCCAGGCCATGGCCCAGAAGACCGTGCGCGCCGAATAAATTGCGTGCTGCGGTGCTACGTTTTACCGCACTACGGTCCAAAGGCGTGTTGAAGTTGCTATAAAAATGGAAGCCTCCAGCGCAGATATCACCTGCGCTGGAGGCTTTTTGTTTTGTTTTTCTGCGCGGCGCGGCTGAATATGCGAGGGAGTGGGCTTGGAAGGGGTGGGAGCGTTGTCTGGGGACTAAAGAGGCTACGTCAGCGGATGCTTAGGTTCTATGAATTTGCCAAATAGTTCGCACAGCTTTGGCGGCCCTCGGGCGCATGATGGAGTTGTTCCATAGGAGCCATCATGAAATATGGAGAGCAAGCCGTTCGGGACGTCGAGGACTTTTGGTCACGCTTTCGCAGCCTGCCTGAGGTCAAAAGAACTGAAGAGATCGGAAAGCTACAGGCGCTGCGAAATCGCTTGGCGAGCGCGAGTGCCGGCCCCGGTCAACCAGCGTGCGACAACTATGTAGTGGAGAAGATCGTTGACCTGATCGAAGTGTGTCGCCGGCTTGCGCGCCTGCGTCAGCAGCCCTGTTTCAGCCAATGCGAGGAAGTGGCAATTGGCATAGGGGATGTGCAGTTAATTCGCACTTCGATGGCGCATCTAGGGCTGGCGGATGAACAGCGGCAGGAGCAATAAGACGCGTTGCTGCTGGATATGAGACTTGTCACGTAAGCCGTCTCATATTGTCCCAAAAAGCAAAAAAGCCTGCTATCGTTTAAATAGCAGGCTTTGCAGTGCCCATAAGGCTTGAAAGTGGTGGGTCCTGACAGATTCGAACTGTCGACCTACGGATTAAGAGTCCGCTGCTCTACCAACTGAGCTAAGAACCCACTTTAAAACTGGTGCCTGGAAGCAATTAATATTCGCTTGCGGCAAGCCCTCTATTATGCACAGTATTTCTGGCTTTTTGAAGCCCTGGCATATTTTTTTGCTTTGTCTATGGATGTCCTTCAGGCAAATGCCTCAGTGACTGTAGTCTCTTGCGACACAATGCCCAGCAAAGTGCTTGTCCGCACAGCGTGCCGGCAGCCGGTGAATCAAAGAGGGATGTTATGGGTGAGATGCAGAAGGGCGCCTCCGCCGCGGCGGGGCCGCGTATCAGTACCGTGGGGCATGCGGCCCTGGACCATTGCTTTGACATCGACCAGTTCCCCTCGCAACCCACCAAGACGCCGGCACAGTCTTACCGCATGGTGTCGGGAGGCATGGCTGCGAATGCCTCGATTGCAGCGGCTCGTCTGGGCGCTCGGGTCCGCCTGTTTGGTGCGGTGGGTGATGACGAGGCGGGGCGTTTTCTGGCCCAGCGAGTGCACAGCCTGGGGGTGGATTGCTCTGGCTTGCAACGCGTACCCGATGCCACCTCGTCCATCTCGGCGGTGGTGATTGACGCGCATGGTGAGCGCCAGATTTTCAATTGCCGTGGCGATGCTTTGCGCAGGGCGGCACCTTTGGACGTGGCCCAGCTGCAGGGTTCCGATGTGGTAGCGGTGGACCCGCGTTGGATGCCGGGTGCCCTGGTGGCGCTGCAGTGGGCCAAAGCGCAGGGGGTGCTCAGCATGCTGGACGGTGACTTGTCGCCGCAGGAGGATTTGCGAGTCTTGAGCGCCTTGGCTGATTGGTCGGTGTTCTCGGAATCTGGCCTGGTGGCGTTTGCGCCCGATGTGCCGCTGGCTGCCGCGTTGCGGCGGGCGCTGGATGCGGGTACGCAGGTGGCGGTGGTAACCCTGGGGCCACGCGGCGTGTGCTGGATGCGGGCGGGTGACGGCAGGCTGCACAGTCTGGATGCTTTTGCCGTGAAGGCGGTGGACACCAACGGTGCCGGCGATGTATTCCATGCCGCCCTGGCTGTGGCTTTGGCGCAAGGGCAGGCCGACCGCCAGGCCCTGCGTTTCGCGGCTGCGGCTGCGGCATTGAAGGTGCAGCGCACCGGCGGTGTGGTCAATGGGCCAGACCGTGCGGCGCTGGATGCCTTTCTGGCCGCGCAGTCCTAGCGCTTACATGATCAGGCCGTTGTCGCCTCCCAGCACCACGTAGTTCACCTTGCGGATGTCCATCAGCTTATGGCCGCCCGAATAGCTGATGGAGCTTTGAATGTCCTGTTGCATCTCCACCAGCGTGTTGGCCAGCGGGCCCTTGATGGGCTCCAGGATGCGCTTGCCTTCCACGTGTTTGTACTCGCCCTTGTTGTGGTCGCTGGCTGAGCCGTAGTACTCCTTGTAGAGCTTTCCGTCCACCTCCACCGTCTGGCCAGGAGATTCTTCATGGCCGGCCAGCATCGAGCCCACCATGACCATGCTGGCGCCAAAGCGGATGGACTTGGCGATATCACCATGCTCGCGGATACCGCCGTCGGCAATGATGGGTTTGGTGGCCACGCGGGCACACCACTTCAGGGCCGACAGCTGCCAGCCGCCGGTGCCAAAGCCGGTCTTCAATCGGGTGATGCAGACCTTGCCCGGGCCTATGCCCACCTTGGTGGCGTCAGCGCCCCAGCTTTCCAGGTCGATCACGGCTTCGGGCGTGCCCACGTTGCCGGCGATGATGAAGGACGCGGGCAGCTTTTGCTTTAGGTAGGCAATCATCTTTTGCACTGTATCGGCATGGCCGTGGGCGATGTCGATGGTGATGTATTCCGGCACCAGCCCGGCGGCGGCGAGCTGATCCACCGTCGCGTAGTCGGGCGCCTTGACGCCCAGCGAAATCGAGGCGAACGCGCCGCGCGCATGCATGTCGCGCACAAACTGCACATTGTCCAGGTCGAAGCGGTGCATCACGTAGAAGTAGCCGTGCTGGGCCAGCCAGACGCACAGCGGCGCGTTCACCACGGTTTTCATGTTTGCTGGCACCACCGGGATGCGGAAGCTGCGCCCGCCCAGCGTGACGCTGGTGTCGCATTCGGCGCGGCTTTCTACCCGGCATTGGCGGGGCAGCAGAAGGATGTTGTCGTAGTCGAAGATTTCCATGGAGTTCCAGCTTTCTTGAGGTGAGAAGGTGGAGCGCTTGGACTGGAGCCGGCTGCAGGGGCTGCATTGCACAGCCCACAAAAAACCGGGCGGCAATAGCTTGGGCCCGGTGCTTGATTCTAGGCGCCAGGTGGTTTGACACTATGTGTGTTGGCGCATGACCTTTATGGCAGTAGCTGATTAATATGCGGCCATGGCCGTTGCTTTCAAAATTCCGGAATCCGTGCTGGTGGTGATCCACACGCCAGCGCTGGACGTGCTGTTGATACGCCGTGCGGATGCGGACGAACATTGGCAGTCCGTCACCGGCAGCAAAGACCATTGGGACGAGGACTTTACCCACACTGCCGCGCGCGAGGTGGCCGAGGAAACCGGCATACGCTGCGGCGTCGGGAGCCTGCTGGAGGCGGGTTTGCGTGACTGGCAGCTGGAAAACGTCTACCCCATCTACCCCCAATGGCGGCACCGTTATGCGCCTGGTGTGCTACTGAACCGCGAGCGACTTTTCGGCCTGCAGGTGCCGGCGGGTACTGTAGTGCAACTCCATGCGCGAGAGCACACGGCCTACCAGTGGTTGCCGTACCATGCAGCAGCGCAAGCCTGTTTTTCACCATCTAACGCGGAGGCCATCCTGATGTTGCCCCGATTCATGCCATGACTGTCTTACGCGTAGCAACCTACAACATCCACAAGGGCGTACAGGGCCTGGGGCCGGCACGCCGGCTGGAGATCCATAACCTGGGTCATGCGGTAGAGCAGCTGGACGCCGACATCGTCTGCCTGCAGGAGGTGCGCAAGCTCAACCGCAGCGAGCAGGACTACTTCACCCGCTGGCCCGACATGCCTCAGGCCGACTTTCTGGCCCCCGAGGGCTATGAGGCCGTCTACCAGACCAATGCCTTCACCCGCCACGGCGAGCACGGCAACGCGTTGCTTTCGCGCTGGCCGGTGGTCTGGCACAAGCACGAGGACATCTCCGACCACCGCTTCGAGCAACGCGGCCTATTGCACGTGCATGTGCTGGTGGAAGACGTACCGGTGCATGTGATCGTGGTGCATCTGGGGCTGATTCCGGCCAGCCGGGCGCGCCAGGTGCAGCAGCTGGCGGCCTATATTGCCCGTGAGATTCCCCCGGATGTTCGGCTGGTGGTGGCCGGCGACTTCAACGATTGGGGCAGCCAGATGCGCCTGGCGCTGAACCGCATCCAGATGCACTGCTTCGACAAGTCGGGCGTGCGCACCTATCCCTCGCGCCTGCCCCTGGCACAGCTGGACTATGTGTACGCGCGCGGCATGCAGCCGTTGAGCCTGGAGGTGCCGCGTGGGCGCATCTGGTGGCGGATGTCCGACCACTTGCCCCTGCTGGCTGAATTCAGGATGTGACATGCCACGCCACCGAGCCCATTTGCGCGGCGGTCACCAGCTGGCATTGTTGGAAGGGAGCCGGGAATTCTTCCCTGCCTTGGTCAGTGCCATGGATGCTGCCCGCCACACGGTGCAGCTGGAGACCTATATTTTCGACTTCACCGGCGCCGGCGCCCAGGTGGGCGAGGCCCTGGTACGCGCAGCGCAGCGTGGCGTGCGCACCCAGGTGGTGGTGGACGGCCTGGGCACGGACGAGCCGTCCGCCGAATGGCGCATGCGGCTGGACCTGGCCGGCGTGCGCTGGCGGGTGTTTTCTCCGGTCAAGCTTTGGGGCCTGCTGCTGCCCACGCGCTGGCGGCGTCTGCACCGCAAGCTTTGCGTGGTGGACGGCACGCTGGCTTTTTGCGGTGGCATCAACATCCTGGACGACTTCCACGACCCTAGCTACGGCGTGTTGGCCGCGCCGCGTTTCGACTTCGCCGTGCAGGTGACGGGTCCGCTGGTGGCGCAGATCGCCTCCACCATGGATGTGCTGTGGCAGCGCCTGCAGGCCGTGCGCGATTTGCGCCAGCATGCCTTGCACGACGCGGTCAGCACCCTGCTGTCGCCGAAATCGCGGCCTCTTCCTGTTGCTACTGAATTTGTAGCTGCTGGCGCAGGTACTACCAGCGCTGCACTCGTTTTACGTGATAACTTGCGCAGCCGCATGCGGATCGAGGCGGCCTATTTGCGCGCCATTGCCAAGGCGCAGCGCGAGATCATCATTGCCAACGCCTACTTCGTGCCCGGCTTCCGCTTGCGCAAGGCCCTGGTGGAGGCGGCACAGCGCGGTGTGCGCGTGCGCCTGCTGCTGCAGGGGCGCTACGAATACTTCATGCAGTACTACGCGGCCCGGCCGGTGTATGGCGTGCTGCTGGGGGCGGGGGTGGAGATCTTCGAGTACGAGCCCAGCTTTCTGCACGCCAAGGTGGCCGTCATCGACGGCGATTGGGCCACCGTGGGTTCGTCCAACCTGGACCCGCTGAGCCTGTTGCTGGCGCGCGAGGCGAATGTGGTGGTCTCCGACAGCAGCTTCGCCGCCAGTCTGCACGGGCGGCTGCACCGCGCAATGGAGGAGGAGGGGCGGCCCATGGACCCGGCCCAGTACGCCAGCCGCCCTTTGCGCCAGCGGGCCATGGAATATGTGGCCATGCTGGTGATGCGCTTGATGCTGCGCGTCAGCGGCAAGCGTTACTGATCCGGCTCCTATCTACCGTGCGTCAGCCGTGGCAGGCTGGCGCCCGCGCCGGATAGCTTGAACACCGCCACCGCCTGGGCCAGGCGCTCGGCCTGGTCGCGCAGGCTTTCGGCGGCGGCGGCAGACTGCTCCACCAGGGCCGCGTTTTGCTGGGTCATCTGGTCTAGCTGGTTGACGGCGGTATTCACCTCGGCGATGCCGCCCGACTGCTCGGTGGATGCGGCGGTGATTTCGCCAATGATGTCGCTGACACGCTGCACCGAGCGCACGATTTCGTCCATGGTGCTGCCCGCGTTTTGCACCAGTTGCGCGCCGGATTCGATTTTGGTGACGGACGCACCTATCAGCTGCTTGATCTCCTTGGCCGCGTCGGCGCTGCGCCCGGCCAAGCTGCGCACCTCGCTGGCCACCACGGCAAAGCCACGGCCTTGCTCACCGGCGCGGGCTGCTTCCACGGCGGCGTTCAGCGCCAGGATGTTGGTCTGGAATGCAATACCGTCGATCACGCCGATGATGTCGGCAATCTTCTTGGAGCCCTGGTTGATGTCCTGCATGGTGGCCACCACCTCGCCCACCACCGAGCCACCGCGCGCGGCCACGGCGGCGGCAGACGCCGCCAGTTTGTTGGCCTGCTGCGCGGCGTCGGCCGACTGCCGCACGGTGCTGGTCAGCTCCTCCATGCTGGAGGCTGTGCGTTGCAGATTGCTGGCGGTCTGCTCGGTGCGGCTGCTCAGGTCCTGGTTGCCGGTGGCAATCTCGTTGCTGGCGTTGCTGATGCTGTCCACCGACGAGCGCACCTGCGACAAGGCCTGCAGGTAGCGTTGGCGCATGGCTTCCACCTCGTTCACCAGCGCGCCGATTTCGTCCTTGCGCTGGGTGACGAAGGTTTGCGTCAGGTCGCCATGGGCCACGGTGGTGACGGCACGGGTCAGCTCCTCCAGCGGCTGACTGACATTGCGGCGCACCAGCAGATACAGGCCCACGCCCAGCAGCAACGTGGTGGCGGCCAGCAGGCCCCAGATCACGCCCATATTGCGCCAGTATTCGGCCATGGATTCGCTCTCGGACACCTCGGCCACCAGCCAGCCCTTGCCGGACTGCGTTTTGCGCATCAAGGCCCAGCGGTTGTCTTTTTGCTCAGCCAAAAGCGGGTAGGCATTGCGCACATAGCCGTCAGGCGCGGTGGACAGCTCTTGCAGGAACTTCTCGGCCTGCGGATAGGCTTCCAGTACCTTCTTGCCTTTGGCTGTGGGGTGGGCGACGAACACCGCGTCTGCCAGGGCGTTTTTGGCATCGATGTAATAGATGCCGCCGGTGGCAAAGAAGTGGGACGTTGCCACCTGTTTTTCCAGCGCGGCCTGCTGCAGCGAAATATCGCTGCCGACAAACAGAATGCCCACGATGGCGCCGGCTGCATTTTTGACCGGCTCGTAGTGCGTCATATAGGGCTTGCCGAACAGCACGGCTGGGCCGGTATAGCCCTGGCCGGCCACGACCAGCTTGTAGGCCGGGTGGTTGCGGTCCAGCAGTGTGCCCATGGCGCGCGTGCCGTCCTGCTTCTTCAGCGAAGTGGTGACGCGCATGAAGTCTTCGCCCTTTTTGGCAAACACCGTGGCTACGCCGCCGCTTTCCTTGCTGAACTGGTCCACCAGGGTGAAGTCGTTGTTCAGCACGGTGCCGGCGTTACTGAGGTCGCCCGTGGTTTCATCCAGCGCCAGTGCGGGGTCGAATTTCTGGCGGAAGCTTTCGAAGTCGCTTTGCACGGTGCTGCGGTTGATCTGGTCATAAGCGTCGGCCACGGCGACCACGCTCTGCACCTTTTCCTCCACCGACTTGACCATCAGCGACTTGGTACTGTTGTGCTCCAGCCAGCCAATGGTGATGCTGACGGCCAGCAGCACGACGGCAAGCCCGCCCAAGGACACAAGTGCCAGCTTGCGCGCGACCGATTGGTGAGGGGTGGCCGGAGGGGTATTCATAAGCAGGCTTTCAGATAGGTCGGGTGAAACCATGAGTCTCCGGTCTCTGGAGGCTGTCCAACTGTAGGTAGTTGCCACATTTCGTGCAAGCCAGGCCGTAGGCGCGAGCTTGCGTGTCTGCTGATCGCCACCCCGTGCATGCGCAAATTGCTATTTATTTAATAGCTGCTAGCGCAGGTTTTATCTGCGCTGACGGCCTGTTTTTTATCAAAGTGCTGGCTGTGCGCGCCGCCGGGTGGGGTCATACGCCTGACATTTGTGTTTTCAACAATGCGGCATCACCCACGAGGTGTTCACGATTACCCACGAATGGAGAGTTTGCATGGATCGCCGCCTGTTTTTGAATGCCACCACCGCTGTTGCCGGTGCTACTGCCTTGCCGTTGCGCAGCTGGGCCCAGTCCGCCCCGGCCGTTATCACCCGTGACGCCATGCGCCCGCAGATGGCCCAGGGCATACAGAGCGGCGACCCCAAGGCGGACGGCGCCATCGTCTGGACCCGCAGCGACCGCCCGGCGCGCCTGTGGGTGGACTGGTCCACCACCGCCAGCTTTGCCAACAGCACCCGCGTGCGCGGCCCGTATTTGATGGAAGACAGCGACTTCACCGGCCGCCTGGACCTGGCGGGTCTGCCATCTGGACAGGAAATTTTCTACCGCGTGATCTTGCAAGACCTGCACAACGAACGCGTGATGTCCGAGCCCATGGCCGGCCATCTGCGCCTGCCGGTAGCGGCGGGCACCCGCCCGCTGCGCGACGTGCGCTTCACCTGGAGCGGCGACACCGCCGGTCAGGGTTGGGGCATCAACGAGGCCTGGGGTGGCATGTCCATTTATGACCAGATGCGCAAGGTGAACCCCGACTTCTTCCTGCACAGCGGCGATACCATTTACGCCGACGGCCCCATCAGCGCCCAGGTCAAGCTGCCCGACGGCAGCATCTGGAACAACATCGTGACCGAAGAGGTCAGCAAAGTGGCCGAGACCTTGAATGAATACCGTGGCCGTCACCGCTACAACCTGATGGACGCCAACATCCGCCGCATGGCCGCCGACGTGCCGCAAATCTGGCAGTGGGACGACCACGAGGTCACCAACAACTGGTCGGACTCCAAAGACGTGAGCGGCGACCCGCGCTACACCGAAAAGAACGTGCCCCTGCTGATGGCGCGCGGTGCCAAGGCCTTTCTGGAATACGCGCCGCTGCGCCGCACCGCCGATGTGGAAAGCCAGCGCGTCTACCGCCACCTGCCCCAGGGCCCGCTGCTGGACATGTTCGTGGTGGACATGCGCAGCTACCGTGGCCCCAACAGCGCCAACCTGCAGACCAGCGAAACGCCCGAGAGCGCCTTCATGGGCCGCCCGCAGGTGGACTGGTTGCTGGACGGCCTGAAGCGCAGCAAGGCCACCTGGAAGGTGATCGCCGCCGACATGCCCATCGGCCTGCAGGTGCCGGACGGCAAGGACGCCGAAGGCCGCGACAAATGGGAAGCTATTGCCAACGGCGACAACGGAGCCCCACGTGGCCGCGAGATCGAGATCGCCCGCCTGCTGCGCGAGATCAAGCGCGCCGGTATCCACAACGTGGTGTGGCTGACGGCCGATGTGCACTACACCGCTGCGCATTACTTCGACCCGGCCAAGGCCCAGTTCAGCGACTTTGCGCCGTTCTGGGAATTCGTTTCCGGCCCGCTGAACTCGGGCAGCTTTGGCCCGAACAAGGTGGACGACACCTTCGGCATGCAAGTGGTCTACCAAAAGGCCCCGCCGGAGCAGAACACCGCCCCCTCGGGTGGCTACCAGTTCTTCGGCCAGGTGGACATCGATGCCAAGACCAAGGCCATGACGGTCACGCTGAAGGACCTGACCGGCGCCTCGCTGTACGCCAAGACGTTGGCGCCCCAGCGTGCTTGATCGCGCCTGAGTCCGCTCAGGCCTTGCGCCGCACCTCGGCTAGCACCACCACGGCCAGCCCCGCCAGCACCAGGCCCAGGCCTATGAAGGCGCCGGTGCTGGCCGCCTCGTGCAGCACCAGCAGGGCCAGGCAGAACGCCACCAGGGGCTCGGCCAGGGCGAGAGTGACGGCGGTGGCGCTGCTGATCCAGCGCAGCGCGTGGCTGAACAGCAGGTAGGCCATGCCCGTGGCGACCACCCCCAGGTAGCCCACCACGGCCCAGTCGCGCGGGCCGGGTGTCACACTGCCCGAGATGGTCCAGGCCACGGGCACGGCCAGCACGGCGGCTGTGCCGAACGCAGCCAACGTCGCCATGGTGGGTGAAGTCGCGTGCACCAGACGCTGGTTCAGCAGCGCGTAGACGGCATAGCTCAGGCCGGCTAGCAGGCACAGGGCGATGCCTTGCAGGTTGGCCGCTGCGCCGCTGGTGGACGTGCCAGACAGCACCATCAGGCTGCCGCCGCCCACCGCCAGCAACGTGCCCAGCCACCAGCTCCAGGCCGGCAGCTGGCGCGTCAGCAGCCATTGCAGCAGGCCGGCCCACAGCGGGCCGCTGCCCAGGGCGATGGCCGTACCTATGGCCACGCCCGTGGCCTTGACTCCGGCGAAGAAGGCCAGGTTGTAGCCGGCCACGCTGGCACCGGCCAGCAGCACGCTCCAGCCGGGCAGGGCGCGCCAGCCCTGGCACAGCTGCGTACGGGACAGTGTGGCCAGGGTGACTGCGCTGAAAAACGCCGCTGCCACCACCAGGCGCAAAGCGCCTATCCAGTAAGCCGAGAGGTGCGTAGGGACCAGGCTTTGGGTGGTGCCGGTGGTCCCCCACAGGACGGCGGCGCCCAGGACCATCAGCGTGCCGGAAAGAGATTTGTTTTGCATGCCGCCATGCTGGGGCAGGGCGGGGCGCCGATTGTCGAGAAACTCTTGTTCTCGGGACCTTTTTAGGATTGACGCAGCTGTTTGGCCCCCACCTGGCAGTCGCGCCGCAGCGCGTAGGCCAAGGCACTGGCCGTGCGGTAGCCCAGCTGCAGCGCCGCCGTTTCCAAGGGCATGCCGGCTTGTATCCACTGCATGGCCCGGCGCAGGCGGCGCGCGCGCAGATAGGCCTGGGGCGTGGTTCCGCTCAGCTCCAGCAGCCGGGCATGGAAGCGCTGCGGGCTCAGAAAGAACATGGCTGCCATGCGCGCCGTGGTCCAGTCTTCGTGCAGGGCCGCGTCCAGCGCCTGGTCCAACTCCTGCAGGCGCAGGCTGCGGCGCTGCAGCACCTTGGGGGCTTGCAGTATGGCGGTGAGCTGGTCCGCCACCATGTCTACGCTGCCCAGCGTAGCGGGAACGGCAAAGCGCCGCATGCGCTCCAAGCCGGCATGGGCTGGCACATCGGCCACCCACATGCGGGCATTGGCGCTGGCCAGAAAACCATGCGCCACCCCGGCCGGAATCACCACCCCGCAGGCGGTGTCGGCAAAGCTGGCCTGGCCACCAATCTCCAGCTCCATGCGGCCTTGTACGGCAAACATGACCTGGGCGTAGTTGTGCGCGTGCGCCATGTGTTCACCGCTGTAACTGCGGATGTCGCAACGGGCGAACTTGGGAGCGGGCATGGGGCGCAAGTCTACAGATCTTGGCGAGCGCCGGGGTTCGCAAAACTTTGCAGATGGCATTGCCTGTTGACCTACATACGCGGACAAGCTTAGTGGTATACCCTTGCGGTTCTGTCGCCTCAGGCGCCTGTTTTCTTTCACCTCACCTTGATTGGATCTACCCATGCTGAACGGAAAAACTGCTCTCGTCACCGGCTCTACCAGCGGTATTGGTTTGGGCATTGCCCTGGAACTGGCCAAGCAGGGCGCGAACATCATCCTGAATGGTTTTGGCGACCATGCCGGCCCCAAGGCCGAGGTCGAGGCGCTAGGGGTCAAAGTCGGTTACAGCGGTGCGGACATGAGCAAGCCCGCCGAGATCGCCACCATGATCGACTACGCGAACACCGAGTTTGGCGGCGTGGACATTCTGGTGAACAACGCCGGCATCCAGTACGTCGCACCGATCGAAGAGTTCCCGATTGAGAAGTGGGACTCCATCATCGCCATCAACCTCAGCGCCGCCTTCCACGCCACGCGCCTGGTGATTCCCGGCATGCGCGCCAAGAACTGGGGCCGCGTGATCAGCGTCGCCTCGGCCCACGGTCTGGTCGGCTCGGCCCAGAAAGTAGCCTATGTGGCGGCCAAGCACGGCATCGTGGGCATGACCAAGGTAGTGGCGCTGGAAACCGCCACCACCGGCATCACGGTCAACGCCATCTGCCCCGGCTGGGTGCTGACCCCGTTGGTGCAAAAGCAGATCGATGACCGCTCGGCCAAAGAAGGTATCAGCGTCGCGCAGGCCACCAAGGAACTGCTGCAGGAGAAAGAGCCTTCGCTGCAGTTCACCACACCCGAGCAACTGGGCGGCCTGGCCGTGTTCTTCTGCTCGCCTGCGGCCGACAACGTGCGCGGCGTGGCCTGGGCCAACGACGGCGGCTGGACGGCGCAGTAAGCCCGGGCCCGCCATGGATATCGCCAAAGTGCGTGCAACGGCATTCGCCATGCCGTTGACCAACCCCTCGTTTCCACGCCCACCGTACCGCTTCTACAACCGCGAATACATCGTCATCAGCTACCGCACCGACCCGGACGCCTTGCGCGCCGTGGTGCCGGAGCCGCTGCTGGTGGCCGACAACATCGTCAAGTACGAGTTCATCCGCATGCCGGACTCCACCGGCTTTGGCGACTACACCGAGTCCGGCCAGGTGATTCCGGTCACCTACGAGGGCCAGCCCGGTGGCTATGTGCATTCCATGTACCTGGACGACGATGCGCCCATCGCCGGCGGTCGCGAGCTCTGGGGTTTCCCTAAAAAGCTGGCCTGCCCCAAGATCAGCCACGAGGGCGAGGTGATTGTCGGCACGCTGGACTGCGGTAGCCTGCGCTGCGCGGTCGGCACCATGGGCTACAAGCACAAGGTGATCGACAGTGCCGCGGTACACAAGGCCTTGGTCGAGCCCAGCTACCTGCTGAAGATCATCCCGCATGTGGACGGCACGCCGCGCATTCTGGAGCTGGTGCGTTACCGGCTGGAGGACGTGCAGGTCAAAGGTGCCTGGACCGGCCCGGCCGCGTTGGAGCTGTTCCAGCATGTGACGGTGGACGTGGCCAAGCTGCCTGTGCTGGAGGTGATTTCAGCCTCGCACTTCATCGCCGACCTGACCCTGGGAATGGGTGAAGTGGTGTTTGACTATTTAGAAGCCAAATAGGCCGCTGGCGCAGGTACTACCTGCGCTGGTAGCTATGCTTTTGATAGTTATAGCTTGGCCAAGCGGGCCAGCGCGGCCTGCAGGGTTTCGTCCTTCTTGGCGAAGCAGAAGCGCACCACGCGCTGGTCGAAGTCGTTGCCATAGAAGGCCGACAGCGGAATCGCTGCCACGCCGATTTCCTTGGTGAGCCACTGGCAGAAGTCGGACTCGCTCAAGTCGCTCACCGCCGAAATATCCACGCACTGGAAGTAGCTACCCTCACTGGGCAGCAGCTTGAACTTGGTCTGCTGCAGACCCGCGCGGAACAGATCGCGTTTGCGCTGGTAGAACGCCGGCAGCTCCAGATACGGCGTGGGGTCGGCCAGGTACTTGGTCAGGCCGTACTGCACCGGCGTGTTGACGGTGAACACATTGAACTGGTGCACCTTGCGAAACTCGGCCATCAGCGGCGCGGGCGCGACCACGGTGCCGACTTTCCAGCCGGTGACGTGGAAGGTCTTGCCAAAGCTGCTGACGATAAAGGCGCGCGCGGCCAGGCCGGGGTAGCGGGCCGCGCTCTCATGCTGGCGGCCGTCGAACACCATGTGCTCGTAGACCTCGTCGCTGATCAGCAGCACCTCGGTGGGCGCCAGCAGCTCCTGCAGCTGCAGCATGTCCTCGCGCGACCAGATGGTGGCGCTGGGGTTGTGCGGCGAGTTGATCAGGATGGCGCGGGTTTTTGGCGTGATGGCCGCGGCGATCTTGTCGAAGTCGGGGCGGAAGGTGTGCGGCGTCAGCGGTACGCGCACCACGGTGCCGCCGGCCAGTTCGATGTTCGGCACATAGCTGTCGTAGCAGGGCTCGAGCACGATGACTTCGTCGCCCGGCCGCACCACGGCCAGGATGGCGGTGATGATGCCTTGGGTGGCGCCTGCCGTAATGGTTATTTCGGTGTTGGCGCTGTATTCACGGGCGTGGAGTGCTTTTATTTTTGTAGCAACCGCTTCGCGCAGCGCCGGGATGCCGGGCATGGGCGGGTACTGGTTCAGGCCTTGCTGCATGGCGTCGGTGACGGCCTGCACCAGGGCCGGGTCGCAGTTGAAGTCTGGAAAGCCCTGGCCCAGGTTGACCGCGTTGTGCTCGGTCGCCAGCGCCGACATCACAGTGAAGATGGTGGTGCCAACGGCGGGCAGTTTGGTTTGCAGGGTGGGGGTGCGGGGGGCTGCTTGCGTCATGGTGGGGTTCATGCAGAAAGATGCGTGGCGGAATCAGAGCTCGTAGTCATTCACGTGGCCGGTCATAGCCTGGGCCACCAGTTTGGGGCTAAGGCGATCGCTCAGCAGCTCGGCAAACTTGTAGACGAAACTGCGCAGGTAGGCGCTGCGTTTGAAGGCCACGCGGGTGACGTTCTGGCCAAACAGTGCGCCGGCGGGGCGCACCACCAAGTCGCTGTTCTGCACATCGCGCACCGCCATTTCAGCCACGATGCCAATGCCCAGACCCAGGCGCACGTAGGTATTGATCACGTCGGAGTCTATGGCTTCCAAGGCGATGCGCGGCACCAGCTTGCGCGCGGCAAAGGCCTGGTCTACCTTGGTACGACCGGTGAACGAGGGGTGGTAGGTAATGATGGGCTCTTGCGCAATGTCCTCCAGCGTCAGGCGCTCTTTTTTTGCGAGCGGGTGGTTGGCGGGGAAGACGATGACGTGCTGCCATTCGTAGCAGGGCAGGGTGACCAGTTCGGCGTAGTTGGAAAGCGACTCGGTGGCAATGCCGATCTCTGCCACCTCGTCGATCAGCATGCGGGCCACCTGGTCGGGCGAGCCCTGGTGCAGGCTGACGTTGACCTTGGGGTAGGCCTCGCGCAACTTGGCTACCGGCACCGGCAGCACATAGCGCGCCTGGGTGTGGGTGGTGGCAATCGACAGGGTGCCGCTGTCCTGCGCGCTGAACTGTTCACCGATGCGTTTGAGGTTGCCGACCTCGCGCATGATGAGTTCAATGCTTTGCAGCACGTGCTGGCCGGGTTCGGTGATGCGTTTGAGCCGCTTGCCGTGGCGGGCGAAGATTTCCACGCCCAATTCTTCTTCCAGCTCGATGATGGCCTTGGACACGCCGGGCTGCGAGGTGTGCAGTGCCTTGGCGGCCTCGGTGAGGTTCAGGCCGCGCCGGGCAGCTTCTTGCACGAAGCGGAATTGGTGTAGGTTCATATCGAATTTCAGCGTATTGTGAAATTCATTATGCCGTAAGTGTCTATAGGGGCTTTGCTGTGCCCAAGGCGATCTTGGCCAGCAAGGACACCAGCTGCGGATTTTCACCCACGGCGGCTTGCAGTTGGATATCTACGCCCGGATGCTCCCGGCGCATTTCTTCCACCAGCAGCGGCAGGTCTTCGCGCGCATGCCGACCCACGCCCAGGAACATGGGTACAACGGTCAATTGCTGCACGCCCTGGGCGATCAGCTGGCGTGCCGTGCTGGGTAGATCGGGCTCGGTCAGTTCCAGGTAGGCGCACGCCACACGGGCCTGCGGGTCCAGCGCCCGGACCTGGTCCGCCACTGCTTCCATGGGCTTGTGCCACAGCGGGTCACGGGAGCCATGGGCAAACAAAATCACGCCGCGCGCATGCATATGTTTCTTCAACGTCGTAATACCAGCCAGCCGAATGCGGCCAGTGAGAGCATGGAGTAAATAATGCCCGGCGAAGCGGCCGTGAGCCAGGGCTGCCAGTTCTGCAGATTGCCGATGTAGCCAAACACGTTGTTCAGCAGGAAGAAGCTGATGCCGGCCATCACGCCGCCAAATACATAGGTGGTGATGCCACCGGCGCGGAAGTGCAGGTAGGCGAATGGCAGGGCCAGCACCACCATCACCAGGCAGCTTAGCGGGTAGAAGACCTTGCGCCAGAACTCGATCTCGTACCGTTGGGCCGACTGGCCGTTGGCGTTCAGATGGCGTATGTACTGGAACAGATCCAGCGTGGCCATGCGGTCGGGTTTGAGCAGGGCGGTGGACACCATCTCGGCGGTGATTTCCGTGGGCCAGCGGTAGGTCGCAATGTGGCTGCGCTCCACGCTGGCGTTGTCGGCCACTTGGGTATGGAAGTCGCTGCGCTCCACGTTGGACAGGGTCCAGCTGCCGTCGCCGGCGAACTCGGCCTTGTCGGCATGCGTTAGCGATGCCAGCAGGCCGTTGTTGCCAAATTCAAAAATACGGATGCCCTGCATCTGGCCGCTGGAGGTCAGCGCGCTGACGTTGGCGGCAAACGAGCGCTCGCCTTGCTTTTCCTTCAGCCAGGCACCGGTCTGCCCGATGGTGATGTCGCCCTGGAACCGTGCTTTGACCAACTGGGCCGTGCGGTCTGTCAGCGGCGCCAGGTAGTCGCCTATGCTGAAGGTCACCACGACGAACATCAGGCCCAGGCTGAGCAAGGTATGCAGTGCCCGCCAGGGCCCCAGGCCGCTGGTGCGCAGAATGGTGTATTCCGAGCTTTGGGCCAGGCGCGCCATCACGAAGATGGTGCCGATTAGCACCGTGATGGGCAGCAGCTCGTACAGATGGCTAGGGACCATCAGTCCCACGACCAGCACGGCCTGGGTTAGCTGGTAGCCGTTTTCACCGGACTTGCCTACCCAGCGCAGCTCGTCCACAAAGTCGAAAAAGAAGAACAGGGCCAGAAAGCCCAAGGTGACAAAAGCCACCGAGGTGAGGATTTCCTTGTATAGCAGCTGGCGTATGGTTTTCATGCGGCGGCTCCGGATGGTTTGCGTGCCACCAATGTGCGCCAGGACCATTGGTAGTGGCGCACCAGCAACCAGCCCATGGACAGAATGAAGACGCCACCGTGCAGGCCCAGCATGAAGCTGCCGAAGGGTACCGCGCCGTTGGTGATCCAGTTTTGCCCCAGGTTCAGCAGGTTGTAGTAGATGATGAAGGCGAACAGCGCAAACACCATGCTGCCGCTGCGGCCCGAGCGCGGGTTGCCTCCGGCTACAGCCAGGCTGATGGTCACGAAGTTCAGGGCCGCGAGGGCCAGGCTCAGGCGCCAGGCCAGTTCACCCAGGTTCAGTGGCGTGGGCTCCAGTACCAGGTCGAGCGAGCTGCGCACGCGCGAGGGTGGGGTGTCGCTGCTGCCCATGGCGTTGTCGCCTACGCGGGTGCCATATTCTTCAAATTCGCTGACCTTGAGGTCCGGCTCGCCCAGATTTGACTCCAGGCGTTGGCCGTGGTAGAGCATCAAAAACTGTTTCTTGTCGATGTTGGTGATTTGGGCGCTGCGGGCCGAGGTGACGGTTTCCTTGCCGTGCTCCAGCGAGGAGATGAACACATTGTTCCCGCTGCGTTTGTCGGGCGTGTCCTTGTCCACAAAGAACACCCGGCTGCCATTGGCCGATTCCTGGAACTGCCCGGGAGCGATGCGCTCCAGGTCGCCGCGCTGTTCGTAGCGGTCCTTCATGTCCTGGATTTGCTGGTTGGACCAGGGCCAGACGATCAATGCCATGGCGGCTACCACCAGCAGAATCGGCCAGGCAAAACGGAACAGGGGTTTGATCAGGCCGATCAGGCCGTGTCCGCTGGCGAACCAGATCACCATTTCGCTGTCGCGGTACATGCGCGACAAGGTAGCCACCGTGGACACAAACAGGCTCAGGGTCAATATGGTGGGTATGTAGCCCAGCACGGTGTAGCCCAGTACCATCATCACTTCGGAGGGGTTGACCACGCCCTTGGATGCCTGGCCCAGCGTGCGGATCAGCATCATGGTCATCACGATGGTAATGAGCGCTACCAAGGTGGCGCCAAAGCCGCGTGCCAGCTCTTTGCGTATAGAAGAATGGAATAACATCGTTGCTTTAGTTAGCACTGGCTATCAGGCCGCATTCGGGGCCCCAACCAAAAGACTGGATTATGAACTTTGAACTGAAATCCCTGGACCTGGCGGCTTGCGCCAAAGAAAAGTGCGACGCCCTGGTGGTGCTGGTGTCGGAAGCCTTCCAGCCCGGCAAAGATGCATTGTCTCAGCTTGTAGAGCAGGCCCGTAAAAGCGGGGATCTGGACAGCAAGCCGGGCAAGTTGCTGCAGATGTACCGGCCTGCGGCGGCCACCGCCACGCGGGTGCTGCTGGTCGGTGCGGGTGACGGCTCTGCCCGCCAGACGCGCCAGGCTGTGGCGGCGGCCGT
Source organism: Rhodoferax sp. GW821-FHT10B06 (assembly GCF_059415605.1). NCBI lineage: Bacteria > Pseudomonadati > Pseudomonadota > Betaproteobacteria > Burkholderiales > Comamonadaceae > Rhodoferax > Rhodoferax sp. GW821-FHT10B06. Next base: position 190,668 of record NZ_JBWKNO010000008.1, read on the forward strand.
AGCGGCCTTGAAAGGCCCGACGCTGCGCAAATTGCTCATCAGCTTTGCTGGTGCGCCGGCGCAAAAAGCCGTGCGTGCCGTGGTGCAGGCCGTGGCCGATGGCACCTATGCGTACACCACCACCAAGTCCAAGCCCGAAGGTCGCGCGTTGGCCCAGGTGTGGCTGTGTGCCCCCGATGCGGCAGCCGCCAAGGCCGAGCTGGCGCTGGGTGCAGCCACGGTGGCCGGGGTGGAGATGGCCAAGGAATGGGCGAATCGCCCGGCCAACCATGCCACGCCCACGCTGTTGGGTAATGCTGCCAAGACCTTGGCCCGCTTCCCCAAGATCCGCTGCGAGGTGCTAGGCCCCAAAGAAGTGGCGCAGCTGGGCATGGGCTCGTTTATGTCGGTGGCGCAAGGCTCCAAAGAGCCACTTCGCTTCATTGTGCTGCACTACAACGGTGCAGCCAAAACCGTGGCACCCACCGTTTTAGTGGGTAAGGGTATTACCTTTGATACCGGCGGCATTTCCATCAAGCCTTCGGCTGAGATGGACGAGATGAAGTTCGACATGTGCGGCGCGGCCAGTGTGCTGGGTGTGTTCCGTGCCCTGGCAGAGCTCAAGCCGGCGACCAATGTGGTGGGTTTGATCCCCGCCTGCGAGAACATGCCCGATGGTGGTGCAGTGAAGCCGGGTGACGTGGTGACCAGCATGAGCGGCCAGACCATTGAAAACCTGAATACCGATGCGGAAGGCCGTCTGGTGCTGTGCGATGCGCTGACCTATGCAGAGCGTTTCAAACCCCGCGCCATCATCGATATCGCCACGCTGACCGGTGCTTGCGTGATCGCCCTGGGTGGCGTGCGTAGCGGTATGTTTGCCAGCGACGACGGCTTGGCAGCTGCTTTGCAGGCAGCTGGCGAGTCCGCGCTCGACCCCTGCTGGCGTCTGCCGCTGGACGATGAATATGCCGAAGGCCTGAAGTCTAATTTTGCCGATATGGCCAATGTTGCAGGCCGTGCGGGCGGCGCCATCACGGCTGCCAAGTTCTTGCAGAAGTTCACCGCCAAAATGCCCTGGGCCCATCTGGATATTGCCGGCACGGCCTGGAAGAGTGGCGCAGCCAAAGGCGCCACCGGGCGTCCGGTGGGGCTACTGCTGGACTATGTGCTGAATCAGCCTTCTGCGCAGGTAGCACCTGCGCCAGCTGCTACAAAAAAGATAGTTTCGCGTAAAGCCGCAGCAGCATCTGCAGCACCGCGTAAACGGCTGGTGAAATAAGTTGGCCGCTGCATGACCGAGGTGGAGTTCCATTTCAATGCGCCCGACAAGCAGGCGTATGCCTGCAGGCTGTTGCGCAAGGCGACGCGCAGCGGCGCGCGGGTCGTGGTGACCGGGCCTATCGACGTGCTGCGCCAGCTCGATCAGGCTTTGTGGACCTTCTCCAGCACGGACTTTGTGGCCCACGCGCTGGATGGTGCCGATGCAGCCTTATTGTCGGCATCCCCTGTGCTGCTGCTGGAGTCGGTGCTGGAGGCCCCGCACCAGCAAGTCCTGCTGCAGCTGGGGGATGCTGTGCCGCCAGGGTTTGAGCGTTTTGAGCGACTGATCGAAGTCGTCTCTCTGGACGAGGACGACCGTGGCTTGGCCCGCCAGCGCTGGAAACACTATGCCTCTCGTGGCTATGCGATCCAACGCAAAGATCTTGAACTGAAAGAGTCCGCCTGATGACTTCCTCGCCACCCCGCCAGCCACCGCGCTTCGTGCCCACACTCACCGAAGTGGTGCAGCCGGTGGCGCCGCAGGCGTCCAGTGCGGTGACGGGTATGGCGAACCATGAGGCCCTGGAAGACCAGATCATCCATCGGGTCATGCAACGCATCGATTTGTCTTTGGAGCGCCGGCTGACCGAAGCAGTAGCGGCCATGGTGCTGCAGCAGACCCAGGCGTTGGTACCGCGCCTGCGGGAGGAAATCGAATTCGTTGTGCGCCAGTCCGTGTCGGATGCGGTGGCCGACGAGCTGGCCACACGCCATGGTCCTTAAAACGTCAATCCTTGTATCAGTTGAATTAATGGGATATTAGTGGCTAGTCCAAGGTTTTCACTATGCGTCAGGCCCGGAAATTGCGCTATTCTGCCGCTCGTGACGTTTTGTAACTCACAGAGTTATTTGTTTTCTAGCCAATCCAATATCGGAGTTTTTATGCAAATGAAGTTGAAATTGACTGTCGCTGCTGCTATCGCTGCCGTGGCAGGTCTTGCCTCTGCACAAGACGTGCAGGTCGTGAAGATTGGTCACGTTGCGCCCACATCGGGTGCGCAGGCCCACTACGGCAAAGACAACGAAAATGGCGCACGCATGGCCGTGGACGACCTGAACACGCAAAATGTCGTGATCGGTGGCAAGAAGATCAAATTTGAACTGGTCGCTGAAGACGACGCTGCAGATCCTAAGCAGGGCGCTGCCGTTGCACAAAAACTGTGCGATGCTAAGGTCAACGGTGTGGTCGGTCACTTGAACTCCGGCACCACCATCCCAGCTTCCAAGGTCTACAACGACTGCGGCATTCCCCACATCACGGGCGCTGCAACCAACCCCAACCTGACTAAGCCTGGCTACAAGACCACCTACCGCATCATCGCCAACGACAACTCGCTGGGTGCTGGGCTGGCTTTCTACGCTGTGGACGCGCTCAAGCTGAAGAAGGTTGCCATCGTGGATGACCGTACCGCTTACGGCCAAGGCGTTGCCGAAGTGTTCAAGAAGACCGCTATTGCCAAGGGCATGACCGTGGTGGACGAACAGTTCACCACCGACAAAGCCACTGACTTCATGGCGATCCTGACGTCCATCAAGTCCAAAGCTCCTGACGCTATTTTCTACGGCGGTATGGATCCCCAGGCTGGCCCTATGCTGCGCCAGATGGAACAACTGGGCATGACCAACGTCAAGTACTTCGGTGGTGACGGCCTGTGCACTAACGAAGTGGCCAAGCTGGCTGCTGGTGCCAAGACGCTGGACAATGTGGTGTGTGCTGAAGGCGGCGCCTCCTTGGCCAAGATGCCTGGCGGCGAAGCCTGGAAGAAGCGTTACGACGCCAAGTACCCAGGTCAATTCCAGATCTACAGCCCTTACACCTATGACGCCACCATGGTGCTGGTAGACGCTATGAAGCGTGCCAACTCCACCGATCCCAAGGTGTACACCCCTGAGCTGATCAAGACCAACTACAAGGGCGTGACCACCACCATCGCTTTTGAGCCCAATGGCGAGTTGAAGAACCCCGCTATCACCCTGTCCGTCTACAAAGACGGCAAGAAGACTGCTTTGAACTAATCCAGTTCATGCGTCCGTAAAAAAGCCACCGCGAGGTGGCTTTTTTATGTTGCAATCAAAGCCAGCCTCAGGCCCGGGCGTCGCCCCAGCGCAGTTGGGCTAACTCGTCACCGCGGTACATTGTCTCGCCATTGCGGTCGACGCAGTAGTTGGGCGACACGATCATTTCGTTGAAGTGCATATCGGCCGCAATACGGGTGTATTCGAACAGAATGCTGCGCGTCACTTTGGCACCTGAACGGATATGGCTACCGTGCCCGATCCAGCATGGGCCGATGATGGTGGCACCAGGCTCCACTTTCACGCTGGAACCCAGGTAAACAGGTCCCTGGATGTTGCACTGGTCCCAGGCAATCGAGGTATTGAGGCCCACCCAGATACCCGGTTTGACCTCGCGCCCTGGAATGTTCATTTGCGCGACTTCGCCGCGCAACACCCGTTGCAGTACCGACCAGTAGTCGCTGACCCGGCCAATGTCGATCCAGTTGAAGAAGCGCTTCTGCGCGTAAAAGGGAAGCTTCTTTTCAACCAATTGTGGAAACAGCTCTGAACCAATGTCATACACCTTGTTGGGTGGAATCAGGTCAATGGCTTCTGGTTCAAAAATGTAGATACCCGTGCTGGCCAATGTGGACTGTGCCTCTTCGGGAGACGGCTTTTCCTGGAAGGACTGGATTTGTCCTTCGTTGTTGGCCACGACAATGCCATAGTTGGACACTTCGGTGCGCGGCACATCCAGCGTTACCACACTGGCAATGGCGCCCTTGGACTTGTGTTCGTGCAGTGCAGCGCCAATGTCCAGGTCGATCAAAGCGTCGCCACACAGCACCAGCGTGGGTTCATCAAAGAAACCACTGAAGTCCTGGATGCGGCGCATGCCGCCAGCCGAACCAAAAGGCTTGGGTATTACATCGCCATGTTCGCGCACGCCTTCGTAGGCATAGCCGATTTGAACGCCCCAGCGGTGGCCATCGCCGAAATACTGCTCGATCTTGTAGTGGTTATATGCCACATTGACCATGATCTCCTTGATGCCGTAATTGGCCAGGTGTTCGATCAGGTACTCCATTACCGGCTTGCCCAGAATGGGCACCATTGGTTTGGGCATATTCTTGGTCAAGGGACGCACGCGTGTACCCTGACCAGCCGCCAAAATCATTCCTTTAGCCATGCTTACTCCTTGGATTGGTATTGAAATCTGAAATGCAGTGAAGGGTTGTGTTAGTTGCCAAGATCTGCTTCCAGGAAGGCTGCACCGTTTGCATCTTTCGTTGACAGTATTGGGCCATCGGATGCTATTGGCCAGTCAATCGCCAGCGTAGAGTCGTTCCATGCAATGCAGCGCTCATGTTCTGGCGCGTAGTAATCGGTGGTTTTGTACAAAAACTCAGCAGTATCGGAAAGCACCAGAAAGCCGTGGGCCAAACCCGGCGGCACCCACAGTTGGCGGTGGTTTTGCGCAGACAAAAGTGCGCCTACCCATTGGCCAAAAGTAGGTGAGTTGCGCCGGATATCCACTGCCACGTCAAATACTTCACCCGCTACTACACGTACCAGTTTGCCCTGGGGCTTCTGCACTTGGTAATGCAGGCCCCGCAACACATTTCTTGCCGACTTGGAGTGGTTGTCCTGCACAAACTGCAGGTTCAAGCCAGTGGCTTGGTTGAGCTCACGTTGGTTGAAGCTTTCATAGAAAAAGCCTCGGTCATCACCGAATACGCGGGGCTCTATTAATAGCACATCGGGAATGGTGCACGATGTGACTTTCATCAAAACACCTTTTCCTTTAACAGACGCATCAGGTATTGGCCATAGCCCGATTTGGCCAAAGGCTGCGCGAGTTTTTGCAATTGTTCGCTATCAATCCAGCCTTGCCGCCAAGCAATTTCCTCTGGAGCTGCCACTTTCAAGCCCTGGCGATTTTCGATTGTGTAAATATATTGGCTGGCTTCCAGCATGGACTCGTGCGTGCCCGTGTCCAGCCATGCATAGCCACGGCCCATGGTTTGCACATCCAGAGTGCCTTGTTCCAGATAGAGGCGGTTCAAGTCAGTGATTTCCAGCTCGCCACGGGCTGATGGCTTAACGCTTTTGGCCAAATCAACGACCTGGCTATCGTAGAAATACAGACCGGTCACCGCATACCGTGACTTGGGACTCTTGGGCTTTTCCTCCAGGCTGATGGCCCGGCCATTTGCGTCAAATTCCACCACGCCATAGCGTTCAGGGTCTTGCACCGCATACGCGAACACAGTTGCACCATGGGCTTGCTGGTTGGCCTTGTGCAGCAAGCCTGCGAAGTCATGGCCGTAGAAAATATTGTCACCCAACACCAGTGCACTTGGGGCACCGTCCAAGAACTTCTCACCAATCAGAAAGGCCTGTGCCAGACCGTCGGGCGAGGGTTGTACGGCGTAAGTCAGTTGAATGCCCCATTGGCTGCCGTCGCCCAGTAATTGTATGAAGCGTGGTGTGTCCTGTGGAGTGGAGATCACCAGTACTTCACGTATGCCCGCCAGCAATAGTGTGCTGAGCGGGTAATAGATCATGGGTTTGTCGTAAATAGGTAGCAACTGCTTACTGACAGCCTGGGTTGCTGGATACAGGCGTGTGCCGGAGCCACCGGCCAGGATAATGCCTTTACGACGCACGATATTGCTTGTTGCTGGATGTTGGGTTGCCGTCATGTTCAGTTTTTTCCTGTAATCTCTTGCAGCATGCGTGCCACTTGTGTTTCCCAATAGGGCAGCGTCAGCCCAAAGGTGTTTTGCAGCTTGCTTGTGCTCAGGCGCGAGTTCAGTGGGCGTTGCGCAGGTGTAGGGTAGTTGGCCGTAGAGGTTGAACTTACCTGCTCAGGCCCGGCTTTGAGTTCCCAGCCCAATGCAAGGGCTTGTCCTAAAACAAATCGGGCATACCCATTCCAGCTGGTTTCTCCGCCCGCCACGCAGTGGTACAAGCCGGCCAGTTCTGGCTTGCGTATTGCGGCTATCAACGCATGGGCTGTTACATCTGCCAACAGCTCCGCTGATGTGGGGGCTCCTATTTGGTCGTCAATGACGTTCAGCGTATCGCGTTCTGCCGCCAGCCGCAGCATGGTCTTGGCGAAATTGCCGCCCCGTGCCGCGTAAACCCAGCTGGTCCGGAAGATCAAATGCCGAGGGCAAGTGGCCACGGCCTGTTCACCTTCGAGCTTGGTCTGGCCGTAGATGCCCAATGGACCGGTGGCGTCTGCTTCGTGCCATGGTGCGTTCCCGCTGCCGTCAAATACGTAGTCGGTGGAGTAGTGCACCAGCCAGGCGTCCAGGGCCGTGGCCTCGGTTGCCAGTACGCCGGGTGCCAACGCATTCACGGTGCGAGCTACGTCTGGCTCGGCTTCCGCTTTATCCACGGCAGTGTAGGCGCTGGCATTGATGATCACCTGCGGTCGCACCTGGCGCACCGTTTCGGCCAAGCCTACCAAATTGGTGAAATCACCGCACAGATTGCCCGGATTTAGCGATGCATCAGATCCCAGGGCAATCAACTCCCCCAATGGTGCCAGGCTGCGTTGCAGTTCCCAACCCACCTGGCCATTGCGCCCCAAAAGCAATATCTTCATGCTGCGGCTACCGCACCACCGTACTGCTGGCTGACCCAGTCACGGTAGCCGCCGCTCTGCACATTGGCCACCCATTCTGGGTTATCCAGATACCACTGTATGGTTTTGCGGATACCGGTTTCAAAAGTTTCGGCGGGCTTCCAGCCCAGTTGCTGCTCAATCTTGCGCGCGTCAATCGCATAGCGCCGATCATGGCCGGGGCGGTCCGTTACATAGGTAATTTGCTGCTTGTATGACTGGCCGTCTGCACGCGGCTTGAGTTCATCCAGCAATGCACACACCGTATGCACGATATCGATATTGGGCTTCTCGTTCCAGCCACCGATGTTGTAGGTTTCCCCCAACTGGCCTGCTTCCAACACACGGCGGATCGCACTGCAGTGGTCGCGTACATACAGCCAGTCGCGGATCTGTTGGCCATCGCCATATATTGGCAGCGGCTTGCCTGCTTGGGCATTGACGATCATCAGCGGTATCAGCTTCTCCGGAAAGTGCAGCGGCCCATAGTTATTGGAGCAGTTGGTGGTCAACACCGGCAGTCCATACGTGTGGTGATAGGCCCGTACAAGATGGTCACTCGCAGCCTTGGATGCAGAGTAGGGGCTATTCGGTTCGTAAGCATTTTTTTCGGTAAATGCGGGATCGGTCTTGCCCAAGGAACCATAAACCTCGTCAGTAGATACATGCAGCAATCGGAAAGCTGATTTTTCCTTTGCTTCCATTTTTCCCCAGTAGGAGCGAATGGATTCAAGTAAATTAAAAGTGCCTACAATATTTGTTTCTATGAATGCTTCTGGGCCAGATATTGAGCGGTCTACATGGCTTTCTGCTGCAAAATTTAAAACTGCACGTGGCCTGTATTTTTCAAGTAATTGGCCGACTAAATCTTTGTCGCCAATGTCGCCTTGTACAAAAATGTGATGGCTGTTGTCGGCCGCGGGGGCTAGATTTTGTAAATTTCCGGCATAAGTTAGTTTGTCTAGGTTGATAATGGTTCCGTTATGGTTCTCCAACCAACTTAAAACAAAATTACTGCCTATAAAACCTGCGCCACCTGTTACGATAATTGTCATTGTTAACTTAAATATGTAATATGCTGGGACTGTTGTTTGTTTTAAATTGTAATTTATTTCAGTTTATTTGAATAAATTATTTGTTTTCATCGATTGGATGAGGGGCGGCATTGCCGCTGTATTCCTCCATTCAAACGCTGGGGCACCTATGTTATCTGCCAATCTGCCGCTTTATGCATAGAGGTAATATCTTCGCTCAATTCCGTTGCAGGTCTAGCGAAGACGTCCACAAAGCTGATACAGGTTGTAAGCAGCGGGTGATAGCGGCGACGTGCTATGCGGATGTAAGCACAACTTGGTTACAACACCGCGTACCGCCCAGGTCGGTGGTTCACCCAGATGAACAGGTTCATGACCACCGCTGCCAGCACCGAGTAGGCCACGCGGGCGGGTTCTATGGCGGTGAGAGCCAGCAGGACGATGGCGCAATCTATGCCCATCTGTACCTTGCCGGCGCGCCAGCCGTAGGTTTTTTGGAGGTACAGGGTGACGATGGTGGCGCCGCCCAGGCTGGCGCGGTGGCGGGCCAGGAATAGGCAGCCTGAACCGAGTAGCAAGCCGCCCAGCACCGCGGCGTAGGCCGGGTGCAGTCTGTCTATCGCGAATAGGCTGGGCGACCATTCCACCATGGCCGATAGCAGGCTGATGGCGATGAAGGTCTTGAAGGTAAATTCGCGACCCATGCGCGTCCAGGCAAACCAGTAGAACGGCAGATTGATCAGAAAGAACAGCTTGCCCAGGGTGACGCCAGTGGCGTAGTGCAACAGAAAGGCCGCCCCAGCCGTGCCGCCGGTGAGCAGCCCGACCTGGGCAAACAATATCAATGCCAGAGACACAAACAGGGTGCCGGTGAAGATGGCTTGCGCATCTTCAAACGGTGTGTGGATGTGGACGGGCGGGGCAGGGGTATTCATGTCCCTACCCTCAGCAGGATCTGTGCCGCGCATGCCTTCGCGGATTTCAGGCGTAGTCCGCTACCGGCACGCAGCTGCAGAACAGGTTGCGATCGCCATACACGTTGTCCACCCGGCCTACGGGCGGCCAGTACTTGGCCTGCTTCAGCGATGCCAGCGGGAAGGCGCCGATTTCGCGCGCATAAGGACGGTCCCACTCTGCGGCTAGCAGGCTGGAGGCGGTATGGGGCGCGTGTACCAGAGGGTTGTTATCGCGCGGCCAGGTGCCGGCTTCGACCTGGCGGATCTCCTCGCGGATGGCGACCATGGCAAAGATGAAGCGGTCCAGCTCGGCCAGGGTTTCGCTCTCGGTGGGCTCCACCATCAGCGTGCCGGGCACGGGGAAGCTGAGCGTGGGGGCGTGGAAGCCGTAGTCGGCCAGGCGCTTGGCCACGTCTTCGGCGGTAATACCGCAGCTGTCCTTGATGGGGCGCAGGTCCAGGATGCATTCGTGCGCCACATGGCCGTTGGCGCTGGCGTACAGAGTGGGGTAGTGCGCCTGCAGCTTGGTGCTGACGTAGTTGGCGGCCAGGATGGCGGCTTCGGTAGCGTGTTGTAGGCCCTCGGCGCCCATCATGCGGCAGTACATCCAGCTGATGGGCAACACGGATGCATTGCCCAAGGGCGCCGCGCTAATGGCGCCGATGCCGTGGTTGTTGTCGCCCGCAGTGGCGTGGCCGGGCAGGTAGGGGATCAGATCTTCGACCACGCAAACCGGGCCAACACCGGGGCCACCGCCGCCGTGCGGGATGCAGAAGGTCTTGTGCAGGTTCAGATGGCTGACGTCGCCGCCGAATTCGCCAGGCGCAGCCACGCCGACCAGGGCGTTCATATTCGCACCGTCCACATAGACGCGACCGCCGTGGCTGTGCACCAGGGCGCAGAGTTCTTTCACCTGGGTTTCGAACACGCCGTGCGTGCTGGGGTAGGTGATCATCACCGCCGCCAGATGGCTGCTGTGCTGCTCGCATTTGGCCTGCAGATCGGCCATGTCCACGTTGCCATTCGCATCACAGGCGGTAACGACCACGGTCAGGCCGGCCATCTGGGCGCTGGCAGGGTTGGTGCCGTGGGCGCTGGACGGGATCAGGCAGATATTGCGCTGGCTTTGGCCGTGCGCATCGAAATAGGCCTTGATGGCCAGCAGGCCGGCGTATTCGCCCTGGCTGCCGGCATTCGGTTGCAGGCTGATGCCTGCGTAGCCGGTGGCCTGGCTGAGCCAGGCGCAGAGCTGGCTGTTCAGCTCGGCATAACCCAGGCGCTGCTCGGGCGGGCTGAAGGGATGGATGTTGGCGAACTCGGGCCAGGTCACGGGCATCATCTCGCTGGTGGCATTGAGCTTCATGGTGCAACTGCCCAGCGGGATCATGCTGCGGTCCAGCGCCAAGTCCTTGTCGCTAAGCGCGCGGATGTAGCGCAGCATGCCGGTTTCACTGTGGTGGGTGTTGAACACCGGGTGTGTCAGGAAGGCGCTGCTGCGGCGCAGGGCTTCGGGGATCATCACCTCCACGCTGTTTTCCAGCTCGCTCAGGCGCGGCATGGGTTCGCCGGGTTTGACGAAGAAGGACCACAGCATTTCGATATCGCCACGGGTGGTGGTTTCGTCCAGCGAGATGCCCAAATGGGTTTTCAAGCGAAAACGCAGGTTGGCGCAGGATTGCTGTGCGCGGCTAGCTATTAAATTAGTAGCGTCACCGGTTTTGACGGTGATTGAGTCGAAGGCGTATTCGTTGGTTACCGCGTAGCCCATTTGCTGCAGGCCGCGCGCCAGGATGGCAGTCAAGCGGGCCACGCGCTCGGCGATACGGGTCAGGCCTTGCGGGCCGTGGTACACCGCGTACATGCTGGCCAGCACAGCCGGCAGCACCTGTGCGGTACAGATGTTGGAGGTGGCTTTTTCGCGGCGGATGTGTTGCTCGCGGGTTTGCAGCGCCAGGCGGTAGGCCGGGTTGCCGTGTGCATCCACGCTGACGCCCACCAGGCGGCCGGGCAGCGAGCGCTTGAACGCGTCGCGGCAGGCCATGTAGGCGGCGTGCGGGCCGCCGTTGCCCATGGCCACACCAAAACGCTGGGTACTGCCAATGACGATGTCGGCGTCCCACTCACCGGGGGGCACCAGCAGGGTCAGGGCCAGCAGGTCGGCTGCCACGCAGACCGCTGCGCCGCTGGCATGGGCCACGCCCACCAGGGGGCGCAGGTCGTGCACCATGCCGTTGGTGGCCGGGTACTGGGCCAGCACTCCGAAGAAGTCACCGCTGGCCATCAATTGGGGCAGGGTGATGACGGCGGTGCTGACCTTGACTTCGATACCCAGCGGCTTGGCGCGGGTCTGGATGACTTCGATGGTTTGCGGATGGCAGTCACCCGCTACGATGAACACATTGCTCTTGCTTTTGGCGCTGCGCTTGGCCAGGGCCATGGCCTCGGCGGCGGCGGTGGCCTCGTCCAGCATGGACGCGTTGGCAATCGGCATACCGGTCAGGTCGCAGACCATGGTTTGGAAGTTGACCAGCGCCTCCATGCGGCCTTGCGAAATCTCGGCCTGGTAGGGCGTGTAGGCGGTGTACCAGGCGGGGTTCTCCAGGATGTTGCGCTGGATCACGCCTGGCGTGTGGGTGCCGTAGTAGCCCTGGCCGATGAAGCTTTTGAAGACCTGGTTCTTGGCGGCAATGGCCTTCAGCTCGGCCAGTGCTGCCGCCTCGGTCACGGGCGCTGGCAGATCCATTGGCGTGCTGCGCGCGATGGAGCGCGGCACGATGCCGTCAATCAGATCCCGGCGCGAACTGGAGCCAATCACTTCCAGCATCAGGGTTTCATCAGCAGCGTCGATGCCGATGTGGCGGGCGATGAATTCGCTGGCGTTTTCTAGTTCGTGCAGGGAGGTCGTCATGGGGCAGGTCTAGGGAGGGTTAGGCGTTTTGGCTAAATGCGTTGTAGGCGGTTTCGTCCAGCAGGGCGGCGACTTGCGATGCATCCGACAGCTTGACCTTGAAGAACCAGCCGGCGCCCAACGGGTCGGTGTTGGCCAGGGCGGGGTCGGCGCGCAGGGCTTCGTTGACCTCGGTGATCTCGCCGGAGACAGGCATGTACACATCGGCGGCGGCCTTCACGGACTCGACCACGCCGGCCACGTCTTTTTGCGCGAAGCTTGCGCCGACGGCGGGCAGGTCGACGAACACTACGTCACCCAATGCGTCTTGCGCGTGGTGCGTGATGCCGACGGTGGCGGTGTCGCCCTCGATGTTCAGCCATTCGTGGTCTTCGGTGTACTTGATGCTCATGGGGGTGCTCCTGTAAAAAGTTGAATTAACCGCGAAAGTAATTGTTCGGGGTGAAGGGCATGGACGTGACTTCCATCGGCACGATTTTGCCTCGCACGATGGCGTTGATATGGGTGCCGATGGCGGCAAATTCTGGCGCCACGTAGGCCATCGCAATCGGCTTGTCTACCGTGGGGCCAAGCAAGCCGCTGGTGACTTCGCCAATCACGTTGCCTGCGGTGTCCTGCAAGGCTGTGTGTTCACGCACCGGGACGCGCTCCAGTGCCACCAGTCCCACACGTTTCTTGGTTGTAGCGCCCGGTTTACTTGCGAGTTGCGCTAGTATTTTGCTAGCGCCTGGGAAGCCGCCTTCACGCGCGCCACCAGCGCGGCGTACTTTTTGCAGGGCCCAGTTCAGGCCGGCTTCGATGGGGGTGGTGCTGGTGTCCAGGTCGTTGCCATACAGGCACAGGCCAGCTTCCAGGCGCAGCGAGTTGCGTGCGCCCAGGCCTATGGGTTGGACTTCGGGCTGGGCCAGCAGAGCGCGGGCCAGTGCCTCGGCCTGGTCTTGGTGTACCGAAATTTCAAAACCGTCTTCGCCGGTATAGCCACTGCGGGTCAAGAAGCAGGGGATGCCGGAAACAATGAAATGGCCGCCGGTCATGAACACCAGCTTTTCCACGCCGGGCGCCAGGCGCGACAGCGCGTCTACAGCCTTGGGGCCTTGCAGCGCCAGCAGCGCCATTTCCGGCATGGGGATGACTTCGCAATGCAGGCTGATCCGGGCCTGGATGTGGGCAATGTCCGCTGCTTTGCAGGCACCGTTGACGACGACGAAGATGTCATCTTCCGCCTGCTTGAAAAACATCAGGTCGTCGCGGATGCCGCCCTCGTCGTTCAGCAGCAGGCCGTAGCGCTGCTTGCCTACGGGCAGGTCGATCACGTCGACTGGCACCAGGGTTTCAAAGGCCGCAGCGGCATCGGGGCCGACCAGGCGTAACTGGCCCATGTGGGATACGTCGAACAGGCCGGCGGCGTTACGCGTGTGGTGGTGTTCGGCCATCAGGCCGGCCGGGTACTGCACCGGCATGCTGTAGCCAGCGAAGGGCACCATACGGGCGCCGAGCTCCAGATGCAGCGCGTTGAGGGGAGTGAGTAACAAATCGGCCATGGCGGTTCTTTCGGGGACACACAATCGGATCATGGCCTTTGACGGCCATGTGTGGTCCCCGCTGTCCGCTTTACCTGAGCGATTCGCCGGGCCGGCCTTGCGGTGGTGCAGGCCGACTGCGGGTTGCGCCTTCGGTGAGTCCGCTCGGGGCGGACTTCTCTCCAGTGGGGTGACGTTTGATGAGAAACGCTTGTCAGTCCTTTTGCCTGAGCGTTCAGGCCCACGTAGCGGGGCCCTGCGCCTTCGGCGGTTTTCGGGTGAAAACTCTCTCCTGACGGGGGGATTCTACCCAAGCGCAAGTCGGCATAATTCCGTGGACTAAGGGGGCGCGATGCAGCTGGCAGACATAGACCGAGAACTGGAAACCGCCAAGGCCAAGGGCGCCGTGCGGGATATCGTGATCCCGCCGTGCCCCCAGCTCTTGCTGGAGCTGCAGGGCGAAGTGCGGGGCGGCGACCCCGACCCCGCCGCCATCGCCCGCATTGCCAGCCAGGACGTGGCCATGGCGGCGGCGCTGATACGTTATTCGAACAGCCCGCTGTTTGCCCGCTCGCGCCCGGCCCGTACCGTTGGCGAGGCCATCGCCATGCTGGGCGTGAAGCAGACGGTGGGCGTGCTGACCGGCTTCTTCACCCGGCATGCGATCCGCGTGGATGCGGCCTTGCTGGAGCATTTCTGGGAAACCTCGACCCGCCGATCCCTGGCCATGGCCTACATCGCTCGCCATCTGTACGGCGTGGACGCCGACGTGGCGCAGACCTGCGGCCTGTTCTGCCATGTGGGCATACCGGTGATGTTGCAGGGCCTGAAGGGCTATGCCGGCACCCTGGCCGAGGCCCTGGCGCGGCAGGACCGCAGCTTTGTGGCAACCGAGAACGCCGCCCACAAGACCGACCACGCCGTGGTGGGCGCGCTGGTGGCCAAGACCTGGAAGCTGCCGCCCCTGGTGACGGCCGCCGTGCGCCTGCACCACGACTTCGACATTCTGCCGGTGGCCAGCGTCCCGCCCGAGGTGCGCTATCTGGTGGCCATGCTGCTGCTGGCCGAGCACCTGGTGGCCCTGCATGAGGGCACGCGCGAGTCGGACGAATGGGCCCGCCATGGCTCGGCCTGCATGTCGCACCTGCATATCGACCAGGCCGAGCTGCAACACTGGGCGGACGATCTCCACCCGGTGTTTGAAAACCTGGCCTAGTTTGCTATCAAGTTAATAGCTGCTTGCGCAGGTATTACCTGCGCAAGAGGCCTGTTTCGCATAAGTTTATGGACGCAGCATCCAGTCGGTTTGGCTGGGCCGGCCGGGCAGGTGCAGGCGGGCGGTGGTGGCCGGCGTCTGGGCCAGCAGCTGGCCCCGACGGTAGACCTGCAGGCGGGTGGCGCGCAGGCGAATCGCCTCTATCGGGTCTTGCGCCTGCAGCAGCACAAAGTCGGCGTTGCAGCCGGCCTCCAGGCCATAGCCATCGAGTTGCAGGATTTTCGCCGGGTTGGCTGTGACGGCCTGGAAGCACTGGCGCATCGCGGCCTGGCTGGTCATCTGCGCCACGTGCAGGCCCATGCTGGCGACTTCCAGCATGTCGCCGCTGCCCAGGCTGTACCAGGGGTCCATGGCGCAGTCCTGGCCGAAGGCCACGGTCAGGCCCTGGGCCAGCATCTCGGGCACGCGGGTCATGCCACGGCGCTTGGGGTAGGTGTCGTGCCGGCCCTGCAGGGTGATGTTGATCAGCGGGTTGCTGATGACGTTCATTTGCGCTTCGGCCATCAGCGGCAACAGCTTTGACACATAGTAGTTGTCCATGCTGTGCATGGAGGTCAGGTGCGAGCCTGTGACGCGGCCGTGCAGGCCCAGGCGGTTGGTCTCATAGGTCAGGGTTTCGATGTGGCGCGACAGTGGGTCGTCTGACTCGTCGCAATGCATGTCGACCAGCTTGCCCTGTTCTGCGGCCAGCTCGCACAGCAGCTTGACGCTGAGCGCGCCGTCGGCCATGCTCCGCTCGAAGTGGGGAATGCCGCCGACCACGTCCACGCCCATCTGCAGCGCGCGCTTGAGTTTGTCCATGCCGTTCGGGTCGCGCAGCACGCCGTCTTGTGGGAAGGCCACCAGCTGCAGGTCCAGGTAGGGGGCGACGCGGCGTTTCACCTCCAGCAGGGCTTCCACGGCCAGCAGGCGCGGGTCGCAGATGTCCACATGGCTGCGGATGGCCAGCAGGCCGTGGCCCACGGCCCAGTCGCAGTAGGCCATGGCGCGGTCCACCAAAGCCTCTTGCGTGAGATGGGGTTTGAGCTCGCCCCACAGGGCGATGCCTTCCAGCAAGGTGCCGCTTTGGTTGACGCGGGGCTGGCCGTAGCTCAGGGTGGCGTCCATGTGGAAATGCGCGTCCACAAACGGTGGGCTGACCAGCAGGCCCTGGGCATCCACGGTTTGCTGTGCGGGGGCCTGCAGGCCGGGGCTGACTTCCACAATCTTGCCGCCCTGTACCGCGATGGACATGCCGCTGCGGCCGTCGGGCAGGGTGGCGTGGGTGACGAGTAAATCCAGCATGCACATTCCTTTCAAAACACGGACCATGCAGCTTTCACGCCAAGGAGGGCGTGGCGGACTACATGGGAGCTCAGTCTGGATGCTATCAAATTGGCAGCTGCTGGCGCAGGTCTAGTCTGCGCTGGCGGCCAATAATTTATCCAAGGCTTCGATGGGCAGCGGACGGCTGAACAGATAGCCCTGGTAGGCCGCGCAGCCGTGCAGGGCCAGGAAGTCGCGCTGGGCCGTGGTCTCCACCCCTTCGGCAATCACCGCCAGGCCCAGGCTTTGGCCCAGGGCGATGATGGTGCGCACGATGGAGGCGTCGTTCACGTCTTCGGCAATGTCGCGCACAAAGGACTGGTCTATCTTCAGCTGGCCCAGCGGCAGGCGCTTGAGATAGGACAGGGATGAATAGCCGGTGCCGAAGTCGTCCAGCGAAAAGCCTAGGCCCAGGGCCTGGAGTGCGGTCATCTTGGCGATTGTCAGGTCCAGGTCGTTGACCAGCAGGCTTTCGGTCAGCTCCAGCTTGACCTGGCGGGCGTCCACGCCACTGGCCAGCACGGTCTGGGTGGTTTGCTCTACGAAATCGGGGTGGTGGAACTGCCGCGCACTGACGTTGACGGCCATGCTGATGTGCGCGGTCGAGGCCTGGCCTTGCCATTTTTTGAGCTGCTGGCAGGCGTTGCTGAGCACCCACTGGCCTAGCGGAATGATGATGCCGGTGTCTTCAGCGACAGGAATGAATTCAGCGGGCGAGATCAGGCCGCGCCGCGGGTGCAGCCAGCGCACCAGGGCTTCCACGCCGATGATCTGGCCCTCGGCATTGAACTGGGGTTGGTAGTGCAGCAAGTATTCCTGTTGCGCCAGGGCCTGGCGCATTTCCAGCTCCAGCTGCGCCCGTGCGTTGACGATGGCCTGCATGCTGGGGTTGAAGAAGCGGATGGCGTTGCGCCCGGCGGTCTTGGCCTGGTACATGGCCAGGTCGGCCTGTTTGAGCAGTTCGCTCGTGCCCAGGCTTTCTTGGCCGAATGGGGCCACGCCTATGCTGGAGGTGGTGTTGTGCTCCAGGCCGCCCAGCACATAGGGCGCGGCCAGGGCGGCCAGTATCTTCTCGCCCATGCTGCGGGCGATCAGCACGGCTTCGGCGCTGTTGTTGCTCAGGTCTTCCAGCATCACCACGAACTCGTCGCCGCCGAAGCGCGATACCGTATCGACCCCGCGCACGCAGGCGCTCAGGCGGGCGGCTACTTGCTGCAGCAGCAGGTCGCCGCTTTCGTGGCCCAGGGTGTCGTTCAGGGTCTTGAAGTTGTCCAGGTCAATGAACAGCAAGGCGCCGTAGCGGCCATGGCGCGCGCTGCCGGTCAATGCCTGCTGGAGCCTGTCCATCAACAGTAGGCGGTTGGGCAACTGGGTGAGCTGGTCGTAGAAGGCCAGTTGCTGGATTTCGCGCTCAGCGGCTTTACGCTGGGTGATGTCGGTGTTGATGGACAGCACCGAGCGGGGCAGGCCTTGCTCGTCGTGCACCAGGGTCCAGTGCGATTCCACGGCCACTATCCGGCCATCCTTGCGCAGGTGTTGCACCTCGCCTTGCCAGGCACTGGCCAGCATCAGCTGGCGCATGCTTTCCGTGAATACGCTTGGGTCGAGGAAGATGCGCTGGTGCATGGGTTGGCCCAGCGCCTCCTCGGCGGTCCAACCGGTCAGGCGCTCGGCGCCGTGGTTCCAGTAGATGATGTTGCCGGCCAGGTCGTATTGCACTATTGCGTCCTGGGCCTTGTCAAGCAGCGCTGCCTGGTCGCGGAGCTGGGTATCGGCCTTCAGCCTTTGCATCTCGGCCGCCACGCGGGCGGCAAAAATCTGCAGCGTGGACAGGATGAGGGCGTGGTCCGCCAGTGGCGTGCGGTAGAGCACGAAGATCTGCCCTATGGGGTTGCCATGGGCATCTTTCAGCCGCTGGCCTACATAGGCTTGGGCGCCCATCTGGGCCAGCTCTTTTGCTTTGGGATAGCGGACGGTGACGTCGTGTGTTTCCACCCAGTGGCTGTTGCGAAACAGATTTTCGCAGGGCGTGCCCAGGATGGCGTAGTCAAAGTCGGCCAGGCGTTGGCCGTTCAGTACGGCGGCCAGGGTGCGGCCCCGTGGCGGTTCGCCCGGCAGCATGCGGGTCACAAATGCGGCCTGCGCTCCCAGGGCTTCGCACATATGGCGAGCCATCTGGCTGAAGAACTCCAGGCCGGAGCTGGCCGATACGGCCGCGGCCACCGTGAGCACGGCGTTCTGCAGTCGGCGCTGCTCGGTCTGCGCCCGCAGATTGCCAATACCGAACGCCAGGTCGTTGGCTAGCTCTTGCAGCAGTTGCAGCTCTTCCTGGGTGATGTTCAGTGCCTCTCGGGTACACAGAAAAAGCACACCGAAAGTGCGCTGCATGTCCCTCAGCGGCAGGCTGACCATGCCGCGAATGCCGCTGGCCAGCAGGGTGCTGCGGCCGGGGGCCTGGGCCGGGTCGATGTCGGCATGGTCGCTGATGATGACCGCCTGGCCGCTGCGTATGGTGCGTCCGGCCGGGCCGTTGCCGCGTGGGTTGTCGGCCGCCCAGGAGATTTTGGATACCTCGGAGTCGGGCGACACCGTGCCTGCGGAGCCCACGCGCTCCAGTGATTTGGCCGCATCATCGAGCGCAAAGCCGACCCAGGCGCCCAGGTAACCGCCAATATCTACTGTGATGCGGCAGATATCGGCCAGTAGCGCAGCTTCGGTGCTGGCGCGTATCAGCGCCTCGTTGCAGGTGCTCAGCATCTGCTGCGCCCGGCTGACCTGGGCCAGCTCGCGCTCGGCGCGCATGCGTTGGGTGATGTCGGTCCCCATGGCCAGGTGGGCGGGCATGCTGTTGAAGATGATGCTGTTGGCGATGATCTCCACGTCTATGGTCTTACCGCTCTTGGTCCGGTGCTGGTGCAGCAGGCGCAGGCTGCTTTGTTCACATAGGTGCTCGCGCACCATGACTTCCCCTTGCTCGATATCTTTGGCCCAGAGCTCGCTTAGGCGCATGCTCAGCAACTCCTGGCGGCTGTAGCCATAGTTTTCCACCATGGCCTGGTTGACTGCCAGCAGGCGCAGGTCCTGGCCCACCACCCACGTGGGTTGGGGGTTGCTTTCGAACAGCATCCGGTACTGGCTTTCCGAGGTGCGCAGCTGTTCAGCCAGTCGGTGGCGCTGCAGGGTGGCGCCCAGCGTTTCCACCAGGATTTGAAGATTCTCCACATCGCGCGGCGTAAAAGCCTGTGGGGAGCGCCAGGAGATATGGAAAACGCCTTCCACCCGTCCTTGCACCAGCAAGGGCACCATGACCAGCGAGCGCACGCCCATGCTGCGGGTGGCCTCGTGGTCTACCCGTGGGTCGGTTTCAGTGTCCGCGCTGGTTTGCGTGCAGCCCGTGCGTGCGGCCAGGGCCGTCAAGCTCCGCTCATTGAGCGGACACTGCCTAACCGGTGCCCGGCCGTAGTGGGCGGCGGTGCGCAGGAAGTCCGCTTCGAGCAGATCAATCGAGCAGCCATCGGCCGTGGTCAGCCCGCAGGCCCGTTGGGTGATGGTTTGCATGGCCCGGGACAGGTCGTGGTCCAGCCCCGCGATCTGCTGCTGGATGTCCAGGATCTCGGCGCGGGTTTGCACGTCGCGCCGGGACTCCTGCTGGGCACGCAGGCTACCTATGCCAAAGGCCAGGTCGTTGGCCATCTCTTCCAGCAGCTGGATTTCGTCATGGCTGGCGTCGATGATCTCGTGTGCGTATAGCAGCAGTACGCCAAAAGTGCGCGTGCCTTCACGCAGCGGCAGACAGACCACGCCACCCACGCCCGCAGCCTGCAGCAAATGGCCCCAGGGACGGCTGCCCGCCGTGGACCGGATGTCATGCAGGATGGTGGTTCTGCCGCTGCGCACCGTTGTGCCCGCAGCGCCCATGCCTTCAGGTACGGCGTCCGACCAGGATGTTCTGTACTGCGGCGGATACGCCGGCCTGACACCTGCAAATGCCACGCGCTCTATGGTTTTGGCCTCGTCGTTGCGCGTAAAGCCCACCCAGGCGCCCCAGTAGCCGCCGATGTCCACCGTGATGCGGCAAATCTCCTGCAGCAAGCTGTCTTCCAGGGTGGCCCGTATCAGCGCCATATTGCAGCTGCTGAGCATCTGGTGGGCACGGTGCAGGCGAGCCCATTCGCGCTCGGCGTGCGCGCGCTGGGTGATGTCCAGGACCAGCCAATGGTGTGCCGCGACGCCTTGGAATTGCAGGGCGTCGGCGGTGATTTCCACCTCCATCAGCGTGCCGTCGCGGTGGCGGTGGTGGCATGCGAGGGCGGCCTGCCCGGGCCGGGGCACCTGACTGCGCATTTGAGCCGTGTCGCCATCGGTAGGCGGCCACAAATCCCACACCTGCATGGCCAGGAATTCCGCTTCGCCATAGCCGTAGTGCCGCAGCATGGCCTGGTTGGCGGCCAGCACCTGTCCCGAGTCGACGGCCAGTATGCACATGGCGCGCTGGCTGCGTTGAAACAACAGCCAAAGCTGGGTGTCGGCAGCGTCAGAAGGCTGGGGCGGGTTGGTTGTCATATGCGGCCCAGGCGGGGTGGATGGCGCGCGCAGGCCTGCTCCCGCGTTTTTGCGTAGGGCATGGCAGTTCGTGCTACCGCTGTATTAGGGGACATCCATACTCCTGAGCCGAGAGGCATTGGCCCGCTGTAGCAGCCAGCGCGAACACTGCCCTACAGGATCGTAGCCACCTTTGCCCGTTTTTCAACTAGGGCAATGCGTGCATAGCAGGATGTGCGGTTCCGGCGTATCGTGCGCCAAGGGGACTGGCCGGGCGAGCAGGCCATGGAAGTATGCAAGCCGTGCAGAGCTTCTGCCCGGGAGGAGAGATGAGACGCGCCATATCAGCTCGGCACCGGTGATGGCGATCGGCATACTTTCGCCAAGGCTCCGGAAAGCGCGTCTGGCCCACGCTTGTATTACTATTGATTAGGTAGCTATTGGCGCAGTGTTTACCTGCTCTGGCGGCTTATTTTGTGCCGAAAATTCGGTCGCCCGCATCGCCTAGACCGGGCAGGATGTAGCCGTGGTCGCTGAGCTGGCGGTCGATGGCGGCGGTGTAGATGTCGACGTCCGGGTGGGCGGCCTGCAGCGCGGCCACGCCTTCGGGGCAGGTCAGCAGGCAGACGAACTTGATGGACTTCGGGTTCAATTCCTTGAGGCGCTCCACGGCTGCAATGGCCGAGTTGCCGGTGGCCAACATCGGGTCCACGATGACGATGTCGCGCTCGTGCATTTCGCTGGGCATCTTGAAGTAGTACTCCACGGCCGTCAGCGTTTTCGGGTCGCGGTACAGGCCGACGTGGCCCACGCGCGCGCCCGGCACCACGCTGAGCATGCCTTCCAGAATGCCGTTGCCGGCGCGCAGGATGGAGACGAACACCAGCTTCTTGCCGTCGATGACCTTGGCGGTCATTTTCTCCAGCGGGGTTTCGATCTCGATGTCCTGCATCGCCATGTCACGCGTGACCTCGTAGGCCATCAGGCTGGACAGCTCGTTGAGCAGGCGGCGGAAGGTGTTGGTGCTGGCGTCCTTGCGGCGCATCAGCGTCAGCTTGTGTTGCACCAGGGGGTGGTTGATCAGGTGTACGGTGCTCATGGTGTGCTCTTCGATTCCAAGTTAAAAAACGGTGCCGTCGCTGACGATGTTCAGAGGCGGTGTGCCGCCACGCAGGCGCTGTGCCAGCACTCGGCCGGCGGCCCAGGTGCCGCCTTCGAGCACGCAGGCCAGGGGCATTTGCTCAGGCGTCAGGCCCAGCTCGGCGCGTACCAGCGGTGCCAGCTCGTCCAGCAGGGCCACGGTCAGCGCGCGCCATTCGACGATGCATTCATCTCCCGCGGTATGCGTCTGGCCGGCCAGGGCCGGGTCTTTCCAGCCCAGCACGCCGCCGTCCAGCAGCAGGCCGCCGTTGCGGTATTCGGGCAGGCCGGTGAGGGCGTCCAGGCCGGTGACGGGCACGTCGGCCCATTCCAACGGCTCCAGCAGGGAATAGCTGAGCCACTGCGACAGCTTGTGGAAGGGCATCCAGCCGGCACTCGCGCCCTCGCCGGGCACGGCGCTATGGCGCCAGCAGTCGCCCAGCGCGATCTCGCTGCCATCATCTGTTTTGATAGCGTTCTGCGCAGGCCAGATGGGCGATAGCGTGGTGAGCAGTGCCACCAGAATGGCGTGGGCCGAGACGGTGGGGGTGTCGGTATTCACGGGCACCAGATAGTCAAACAGGCGACCCGGGCGGCACAGGCCGCCGGCGCCACCAAACACCTCGGACTGGGCGGCAATCACCGCGCCCAGGCGGCGTAAGAGTGCGGCACGGCCTTCCAGCCCGACCAGCGGGTTTTCCACCCCGACCTGGAAGGCGTCGCCCAACTGGCGCGCGGTGATGGCCTGCAGGCCCTCGGCGTCGGCCTGGCAGGGCTGCATGGGTTTGCTGGAAAACAGGCCCTTGGTAAACGCGTTGTAGCTGGCCACGCCCAGGCCTTCAGAGCGGCTATAGGTTTTGCCGGTGCGCGGGTCGTTGTAGTGCCAGTCGGGGCCGGCGCCGGCATCCAGTAGCACGCTGACGATGGCCAGGTCGATCTGCGAGCGGGCGCGCTTGGCGACAGATACCTTGCCCAACTCTTCATTGAGCAGCTCCACACGGTTCACGCCACCGGCCTCGAAATGGCGCCAGCGGCTGTGGTACGGGATGTCCAGCGTGGGGTAACGTTCGCGCGTGACCTGGGCCACCAGGGCAGCGGTGGGTTGCAGGGCGGCATCTGCCACCGTGAAGTAGGCGGAGTTGCCGGCGCGCGCACGCGCCAGCAGGCC
The DNA here is from genome assembly GCF_059415605.1 of Rhodoferax sp. GW821-FHT10B06. NCBI lineage: Bacteria > Pseudomonadati > Pseudomonadota > Betaproteobacteria > Burkholderiales > Comamonadaceae > Rhodoferax > Rhodoferax sp. GW821-FHT10B06. The sequence continues at coordinate 213,451 of NZ_JBWKNO010000008.1, forward strand.
CCGGGCCCGTTCGCGTACCGCTTGTGTAGAGCGCAACAGGGCGCTAGCACTGGCAGCATCTGCGCTGGCAGCTATCAAATCCATAGTCATTCAGTGAGTCCACGGCCTTTGGCCTTTTTCAGTTCTTCAGCGTCCGGCACAGCGCCGGGGGTGAAGTAACCGGCCGCCATTTTCGCGTCCATTTCGACCTGGGCGTCGGCGGGGATCATGTGCTCGGGGATATTGATGCGTTTCACCACCTCGATGCCGGCGCGGGTGATGGCGTCGTATTTCATATTGCTCATAGACACCAGGCGGTGGATCTTGCGTATGCCCAGCCAGTTCAGCACGTCGGGCATGAGTTCCTGGAAGCGCATGTCCTGCACGCCGGCCACGCACTCGGTGCGGTTGAAGTACTGGTCGGCCGTGTCGCCGCCGACCTGGCGTTTGCGGGCGTTGTAAACCAGAAATTTGGTGACCTCGCCCAGAGCCCGGCCTTCCTTGCGGAAGTACGACACCAGGCCGACTCCGCCGCGCTGCGCGCCCTGTATGCATTCCTCGATGGCGTGTGTCAGGTAGGGGCGGCAGGTGCAGATGTCGGAGCCGAACACGTCCGAGCCATTGCATTCGTCGTGCACGCGCGCGGTGAGTTCGACCTCGGGGTTCGCCAGGTCGCGCGGGTTGCCGAAGATATAGGCGGTCAGCCCGCCGATGGGCGGCAGGAATACTTCCAGGTCGCTGCGCGTCACCAGCTCGGGGTACATGCCGCCGGTTTCTTCGAACAGCACGCGGCGCAGCTCGGACTCTGTGCAGTTGAAGCGCTTGGCCACTTCGGGCAGGTACCACACCGGCTCCACGGCCACCTTGGTGACCATGGCCGCGCCGCTGGGGGTGAGGAATTTGCCGTCGGCCTGCAGGCGGCCGGATTGCAGCGCCTCGATCACCTCGGGCAGGATCACATGGGCCTGCGTCACCGCGATGGTGGGGCGGATGTCGTAGCCCGCCGCCAGCTCTGCTGCGAATTCGGTGGCGATGGTGGCGCCCCAGGGGTCCATGGCGACGATGCGGCCCGGCTCGCTCCACTGCGGGTAGGGGCCGATCACGTCGGTCGGCATGGTGTTGGTCAGGTCCGCCTTGTGTTTGGGCGACAGGCCGCCGGAGGCCACGGCCAGCGCGCGGTAGATGCTGTAGCTGCCGCTGTGTGTGCCGATCACATTGCGGTGGCTGCGCTTGGTGGTGGTGCCGACCACCGGGCCGCGCTCGGCGGCGGTGGCCGCGGCCCAGCGTATCGGCAGGGCGCCGTAGCCGCTGGCGTGCGAGGTCAGGCGGATGTGGCTGGGGCCCGCCGGCGCGGCGGGGGCAGGGGAACCGGTGGCTACGTCAACAGGCATGGGGCATCCTCAAAAAATCCAATGTAGCGATGGGCTGGCCTTCTGGCAAGCAGGGTACACGCTATGCATTTTGTGTGCCGGTGGCTGGGTTTCTAGGCATGGTGACCACGCCGAAAGACTATGTCGGCGCTATGGATTAAATAGCTGCAGGCGAAGGTATATCCTGCGCTAGAGGCCGATTTCTTAAAAATTCCCAGCCAGTCTGTTCAGCGCTTTCCGCCGAAGATGCCGCCCAGCACGCCGCGCAGAATCTCCTGGCCCATCTTGGTGCCCATGGTGCGCACGGCGGACTTCATCATGGTCTGCGCCAGGCCGTCGTGCCGGCCACCGCGCGGGCCGGTGCTGCCGAACAGGATGTCGTTCAGTCCGCCCATCACGCCACCCAGGGCGCTGTTGCTGGTTGCTGTTGGTGCGGCCTGGCCGGGCAGGGGAGCGCTGCCGGCGGGGGCTGTGCCAGTGGCAGAGGCATTCGCCGCCGTGGTTTCTGTGCGGCCCTTGAGCTTTTCGTAGGCGGATTCGCGGTCCACCAGTTTTTCGTAGACGCCGGCCACCAGCGAGCCCTGCAGCAACGCCTGGCGCTGCTCGGTGCTGATCGGGCCGAGCTGGCTGCCAGGCGGCAGCACGAACACGCGCTCCGTCACACTGGGCCGGCCCTTTTCGTCCAGCAAGCTGACCAGGGCTTCGCCCACGGCCAGCTCGGTGATGGCGGCTTCGATGTCCAGGCCGGGTTTTTGCCGCATGGTCTGGGCCGTAGCCTTGACTGCCTTTTGGTCGCGCGGGGTGAAGGCGCGCAGCGCGTGCTGCACGCGGTTGCCCAGCTGGGCCAGCACCGAGTCAGGGATGTCCAGCGGGTTTTGTGTCACAAAGTAGACGCCCACGCCCTTGGAGCGCACCAGGCGCACCACCAGCTCGATACGTTCCACCAGGGCCTTGGGCGCCTCGTTGAACAGCAGATGGGCTTCGTCGAAGAAGAACACCAGCTTCGGGATTTCGGGGTCGCCAATTTCTGGCAGTTGCTCGAACAGCTCGGACAGCATCCAGAGCAAAAAGGTGGCGTACAGGCGCGGCGAATTCATCAGCTTGTCGGCGGCCAGGATGTTGACCACGCCCTGGCCATCCACTGTTTGCATGAAATCGCTGATGTTCAGCATGGGCTCGCCAAAGAACTTGTCGCCGCCTTGCGACTCGATCTGCAGCAGGCCGCGCTGGATGGCGCCTACGCTGGCGGCCGACACATTGCCGTACTGGGTGGTGAATTCGCTGCTGTTATCGCCCACGTACTGCAGCATGGCGCGCAGGTCTTTCAGGTCGAGCAGCAGCAGGCCGTGGTCGTCGGCGATCTTGAACACCATGTTCAGCACGCCGCCCTGGGTGTCGTTCAGGTTCAGCATGCGGCCCAGCAGCAGCGGGCCCATGTCGGACACGGTGGCTCGTACCGGGTGGCCTTGTTCGCCAAACACGTCCCACAGCGTGGCCGGGCAGGCCAGGGATGCGGGTTGGTCGATGCCGCGTTCCTTCAGGATGCCGGCCAGCTTGTCGCCGATGCGGCCCGCCTGGCTGATGCCGGTGAGGTCGCCCTTGACGTCGGCCATGAACACCGGCACGCCGATCTTGGAGAAGTTTTCGGCCAGGGTTTGCAGGGTGACGGTCTTGCCGGTGCCGGTGGCGCCGGTGATCAGGCCGTGGCGATTGGCCAGGGCAGGTAGCAGCTCGCAGGTGGTGGTGGCGTTTTTGGCAAGAAGAATAGCGTCGGCCATGGGGGTGCGTCCTGGACAGGAATGGGGGCGGTGGGAAAGTAAAATCGCGCCAGTAGATTAAATCAAACTAGAAGGACTTTACGTGGCTGGTCACAGTAAATGGGCGAATATTCAGCACCGCAAAGGTCGCCAGGATGAGAAACGCGGCAAGATCTGGACGCGCGTGATCCGTGAAATCATGGTCGCGGCCCGTTTGGGCGGCGGCGACCTGAGCATCAACCCGCGCCTGCGCCTGGCGGTTGAAAAGGCCAAGGCGGCCAACTTGCCCGCGGACACCGTCAAGCGCAACATCGAAAAAGCCACCGGCACGCTGGAAGGCGTGAGCTACGAGGAAATCCGCTATGAAGGCTATGGCATCGGCGGCGCTGCCATCATCGTGGACACCATGACCGACAACCGTGTACGTACCGTGGCCGAAGTGCGCCACGCGTTCAGCAAGCATGGCGGTAACATGGGTACCGAAGGCTCGGTGTCGTTCCAGTTCAAGCATTGCGGGCAATTTGTGTTTGCTCCGGGTACGGACGAAGACAAGGTGATGGAAGTCGCACTGGAAGCCGGCGCCGAAGACGTGATCACCGGCGAAGACGGCGCCATCGAAGTGTTGACCGCCTACACTGATTTTGAAAAAGTCAAGCTGGCACTGGATGCGGCAGGGCTCAAACCCGAGGTGGCCGAAGTCACCATGCGGGCCGAAAACACCATAGAACTGGATGGCGAAGACGCCGAAAAAATGCAAAAACTACTGGATGTGCTCGAAGACCTGGACGATGTCCAAGAAGTCTTTCACAACGCTGCCTTATGAAAGTTCTCGTAATTGGCGGCGGTGGCCGTGAACATGCGCTGGCATGGAAGATGAATGGCTGCGAACGTGTGTCCCAGGTGTTTGTTGCGCCGGGCAATGGCGGTACAGCGTTGGACAGCCAACTGATCAATGTACCCATCAATGACGTGCAAGCCTTGCGCAAATGGGCCCAGACCGAGGGCATCGCCCTGACCGTTGTCGGCCCCGAAGGCCCGCTGGCGGCTGGTGTGGTGGATGAGTTCCGCGCCCACGGCATGCGTATTTTTGGCCCGACCAAGGCCGCCGCCCAGCTGGAAAGCTCCAAGGCTTTCTCCAAGGCCTTCATGCAGCGCCATGCGATCCCCACGGCCGAGTTCGAAACCTTCTCCGACCCCGTGGCGGCCCACGCCTATGTGGACAAGATGGGCGCGCCCATCGTCGTCAAGGCCGACGGTCTGGCCGCCGGCAAGGGCGTGGTGGTGGCGCAGACGCTGGCCGAGGCCCATGAGGCGGTGGACTTCATGCTGGTCGACAACACCCTGGGGGTGAGCCACAACGAGGGTGGCGCGCGGGTGGTGATTGAAGAGTTTCTGGCTGGCGAAGAGGCCAGCTTCATCGTCATGTGCGACGGCAAGAATGTGGTGCCGCTCGCCACCAGCCAGGACCACAAGCGTCTGCTGGACGGCGATGAAGGGCCGAATACTGGCGGCATGGGCGCGTATTCGCCTGCGCCCGTGGTCACGGCCGATGTGCACGCACGTGCCATGCGCGAAATCATCTTGCCCACCATCAAGGGCATGGAAAAAGACGGCATCACCTTCACCGGCTTTTTGTACGCCGGCCTGATGATCGATGCCAAGGGCAAACCCAAGACGTTGGAGTTCAACTGCCGCCTGGGCGACCCCGAAACCCAGCCGTTGATGATGCGTTTGAAGTCGGACCTGTTTGAAGTGCTGTGGGCTGCCACAGAACCCGGCCCGCATGGCAAGCTGGACCAGATCAGTCTGGACTGGGACCGCCGCATTGCGCTGGGCGTGGTGCTGGCCGCACACGGTTACCCGCTGAATCCGCGCAAGGGTGACGCCATTACCGGCCTGCCCAAGAACAGCGACGATACCGTGGTGTTCCACGCGGGCACCACCAAGCAGGGCGATGTGGTGTCTACCTCGGGCGGCCGTGTGCTGTGTGTGACCGTGTTGGCCGACAACGTCAAGCTGGCGCAACAGCAGGCATATGAAGCCACGCGTGGCATCCACTTTGACGGTATGCAATACCGCCGGGACATCGGCCACCGCGCCGCACGCACTTGAGCTCCGGCCCGGACTTGGCCGTCGCTATGCGCGACTATCTGCTGGGCTTGCAGTCCAGCATCACTCGCCGTATGGCCGCACTGGACGGCGGTGCGTTTCTGTCGGACGCATGGGAAAAACCGCCGGGCGAGCCATTGCAGGGTCGGGGTATCACCCAGATACTGGAGAACGGTGGGGTGCTGGAGCGTGCGGGTTGCGGCTTCTCGCACGTGCGCGGCCCCAAGCTGCCGCCTTCTGCCACCCAGCATCGGCCGCAACTGGCCGGCGCACCTTTCGAGGCCATGGGCGTGTCCCTGGTGTTTCACCCGCGCAACCCCTATGCGCCCACGGTGCACATGAATGTGCGCATGATCGTGGCCTCGCCCGCTGATGCCGCCCCGGTCTGCTGGTTTGGCGGCGGCATGGATTTGACGCCGATCTACGGCTTTGAAGAAGACGCGGTGCACTTCCACCGCAGCTGCCAGACGGCTCTGGCGCCGTTCGGTGACGACAAATACCCGCGCTTCAAAAAATGGTGCGACGAGTATTTCTACCTCAAGCACCGGCAGGAAGCGCGTGGCATTGGCGGCGTGTTTTTTGACGATTTTTCCGAGCTGGGGCAAGACCAGAGCATGGCCATGACGCAGGCCGTGGGTTCGGCGTTTCTGGACGCGTATGTACCTATCTTGCAGCGCCGCAAGGACATGCCGTATGGCGAGCGCGAACGGGCCTTTCAGTTGTACCGGCGCGGCCGCTATGTGGAGTTCAACTTGGTGTGGGACCGCGGCACGCATTTCGGCCTGCAGTCGGGCGGGCGCACCGAGTCCATTCTGTTGTCCATGCCGCCGCTGGCCAGCTGGTCCTACCAGCACCAGCCGGAAGAGGGCTCGGCTGAAGACGCGTTGGCGCGCCACTTTCTGCCGCCGCGAGACTGGGTGTGAGCGCAGCTTTACGAAGAATAGGCGTGTTTGGCGGTGCGTTCGATCCGCCGCACAACATGCATCTGGCGCTGGCGCGTACAGCGCTGCAGCAGCTGCAGCTGGATGCCTTGTACGTGTTCCCCACCGGCCATGCCTGGCACAAGTCGCGCACCCTGAGCCCGGCCGTGCACCGGCTAGCCATGGCTCAATTGGCCTTTGGTGACATCCCCAAAGTGGTGGTGGACCCGCGCGAAATTCAGCGTGAAGGGCCAACCTACACCATAGACACTTTGAACGAATTGCGTGCCGAGCAGCCCCAGGCGGAGCTGTTCCTGTTGATGGGCGAAGACCAGGCTGCGCGCCTGCCCAGCTGGCATGGTTGGCGGGATATTGTCCAGGCTGCTATAATTTCGGTAGCTTTGCGCGCAGACAACACAAGCGCAAGCGGTCCATTTACGCCTGAATTTGTTTCTGAGAGTCTGCCGCCAGGGCGCTTTCAGGCGCTGCACCTGCCGCCCATGGCGCTGAGTGCCACCGACATTCGACACCGCGCAGCAACATCTCAGGGGATAGCCCATCTGGTCCCCGAAGGCGTGGCGCGCTATATTGACCAACACCATCTCTACCAAGCAAATCGATGACCACCTCTGCCCAATCGGAAACTGTCGCCAAAAAAGACACCCAAAAACTCCAACGCGCCATCGTCGATGGTCTGGAGGATGTCAAAGCGGTAGACATTGTGGTGTTTGATACCGAAGGTCTGTCCGCGCTGTTTGAGCGTGTGATCATCGCCTCGGGTACTTCGAACCGCCAAACCAAGGCCCTGGCCTCCAGCGTGCGCGATGCCGTGCGCGATGCAGGCTTTGCCAAGCCGCGCACCGAAGGCGAAGCCAATGGCGAATGGATCATTGTGGATTGCGGCCGCGCTGTGGTGCACATCATGCAACCCGCGATCCGCCAGTACTACCACCTGGAAGAGTTGTGGGGCGAAAAGCCGGTGCGCCTGAAGCTGGGTTCGGCCAAGCCGCTGCCCAAGGCCGAAGAAGCCAAGCCTCCGGTCAAGGCCCCAGCCAAGAAGACGCCAGCCAAGAAGCTGTCGCCCGCAGCCGCCAAACGCGCCAGCAAGATCGCCGCACGCGAACATGCAGAAAGCCTGCTGGCGCCCGAGCGTCCTGTGCTGGATGCTCCTAAAAAAGCAGCAAAGAAAACGGTGGCAGCACCTGCAGCCAAGAAGGCCGTGCCAGCGAAAAAGGCCGTAGCCGCCAAGGCGCCTGCTAAAACTGCAGCCAAGACCGTTGCCAAAGCACCCGCCAAGACGGCCGTGAAAACGGCGGTCAAGACCATCGTCATCAAGGCGCCGATCGAAACCGTGAAGAAGGCCGCTGCCGCCAAGCGCGCCGCGCCTAAGACCCCCAAGGCTCCGGCCAAACGGGCTCCCGGCCGCAAGTAAATGAAGCTGGTGATTGTGGCCGTAGGCCAGCGCATGCCCGACTGGGCACAAACTGCCTACGACGACTACGCCAAACGCTTCCCGCCCGAGCTCAAGCTGGAGCTCAAGGCGGTTAAGACCGAACCCCGGGGCTCCAAGACCCTGGAGACGATTTATGCGGCCGAGCGTGAGCGCATAGAAGCAGCCATCATGTCCAGCATCGGGCGCAATGCCCGTATTGTTGCCCTGGATGAACGTGGCACCACACTGACTACTTTGGCGTTGGCGGGTAAGCTCAAGACTTGGCAGTTGGAAAGCGATGACGTGGCGCTGGTGATTGGCGGCCCCGATGGGCTGGACCCGGCGTTTCGCCAGGCGGCGCATGAGCGCATCCGGCTATCGGATTTGACCTTGCCCCATGCGTTTGCGCGGGTGCTGCTGGTAGAGCAGCTCTACCGGGCCTGGTCGGTCAACGCAAACCACCCCTATCACCGCGAATAGATACGATGCTGAACTGGTTTGAAAACCTGGTGCACCCCTACCCGGATGACACCCCCCAGCCGCCACCGAGCGGCTTTTTTCATTTTGTCTGGGTGTGCAGCAAAGGTGCGCGCAAATACATTCTGGCCATGACCTTGCTCACGGCCTGTGTGGGTGTGTTCGAGGCCCTGCTGTTCGCCATGATGGGGCGCGTGGTGGATTGGCTGGGCTCTGTGCCACCGGCTTTGTTGTGGACCCAGGAGCGTACGCATCTTCTGCTGTTATGCGCGCTGTTGCTGGGTAGCCCGCTATTGATTGCATTGCAGACCCTGTTCAAGCACCAGACCCTGGCGGCCAACTTCCCAATGATGCTGCGCTGGAAGTTCCACCGCCTGATGCTGGGCCAGAGTATGGGCTTTTACCAGGACGAGTTTGCCGGGCGCGTGGCTACCAAGGTGATGCAGACGGCGCTGGCGGTGCGCGATGTGTGCATGATCCTGGGCGATATTCTGGTGTTTGTGACCATCTACTTCGTCACCATGGTGGCGGTGGTCGGGAGCTTCGACGCCTGGCTTTTGCTGCCGTTCCTGGCGTGGGTGCTGCTGTACGCTGTGGCCATCCGTTATTTTGTGCCGCGCCTGTCGGGTGTCGCCAAAAAGCAGGCCGATGCACGTTCGCTGATGACCGGTCGTATTACCGACGCCTATACCAATATCGCAACCGTCAAGCTGTTCTCCCATGCGGGACGCGAGGCTGGCTACGCGCGTTCAGCGATGCAGGATTTTCTGCAGACCGTGCATCGCCAGATGCGCCTGGTCAGTGGCTTCGAGGTGGTGAACCATGTGCTGGGTATGTTGTTGATTCTGGCAACCGCCGGGGTGGCGCTATGGCTATGGACCCAGGGCCAGGTCGGTGTGGGTGCGGTGGCAGCGGCCACGGCCATGTCGCTGCGTCTGAATGGTATTTCGCACTGGGTGATGTGGGAGATGGCGTCGCTGTTCGAGCATGTGGGTACGGTGCAGGACGGCTTGAACACCTTGTCGCGCGTGCAGGCCGTACAGGATGCACCCCAGGCGCAGCCTTTGCGCGTGACGAAGGGCGAGCTGCGGTTTGAGAACGTGGACTTTGCCTACGGAGCCAAGGGCCCGGATGCGCGCAAGGTGATAGACCATATGTCGCTGCACATCCGTCCCGGCGAGAAGATCGGTCTGGTGGGGCGCTCCGGTGCGGGCAAGTCCACCATCGTCAATCTGTTGCTGCGCTTCTATGATCTGGAGCACGGCCGTATTCTGGTGGATGGCCAGGATATATCGCAGGTGACCCAGGAAAGCCTGCGCGCGCAGATCGGTATGGTGACGCAGGACACATCGCTGCTGCATCGCTCGGTACGCGACAACATTCTGTATGGCCGCCCGGACGCGACCGATGAGCACATGGAGGCGGCGGCGTGCCGTGCCGAGGCTTTTGATTTCATCCACACCCTGAGCGATCCCAGCGGCCGTAAGGGCTTTGATGCCCATGTGGGCGAGCGCGGTGTGAAGCTTTCTGGCGGCCAACGCCAGCGGATTGCGATTGCACGGGTGATGCTGAAAGATGCCCCGATTCTGCTGCTCGACGAGGCCACCAGTGCCCTGGATTCGGAGGTCGAGGCGGCCATCCAGTCCAGCCTGTACCGCCTTATGGAGGGCAAGACCGTAGTCGCCATTGCCCACCGTCTGTCAACCATTGCAGCCATGGACCGCCTGGTGGTGCTGGATAAGGGGCGTATCGTGGAAGTCGGTGACCACCGCAGCTTGCTGGAGGCTGGCGGCCTATACGCCCGGCTTTGGGCGCACCAGAGCGGCGGGTTTCTGGGTGAGGACGATGAAGATATCCTGCCTGCGTCTGCCTCTGCGGAGCCCCGGGCTGTTGTGCCTGCAAAGTAGCGGCGGCAAGAATGATTCAGAAATTTCGAATCATTCCAACAAATTGAGTGAACTTTTCGCCACGAACGGTTCCTAAAATGAACTTTACATTTTAAGAACCGGGTGCTTGAACCACTCGGGGTTCACTACGATGCCCGTTTCTTCCGTACCCGCAGCCCAGGCTAAACAGGCCTCCACCTACACCGGCGTGGCAATTGCCCTGCATTGGATTCTGGCCCTGGCTTTGGCGGGCATCTTTGCCGTCGGCACTTATATGGTGGACCTGCCTTTTTCACCCGCACGGCTCAAGTTGTACAACTGGCACAAGTGGGCCGGCATCACGATCCTGACCCTGTCCGCTTTGCGCCTGCTGTGGCGCGCCACGCACCGTCCGCCGGCCTTGCCTGAAGCCATGGTTCGCGGCATGCCTGCCTGGCAGCAGTGGGCCCACCATGCGACGCACGGCCTGATGTATGCGTTGTTTTTTGCGGTGCCGTTGCTGGGCTGGGCCTATAGCTCGGCTACCGGTTTCCAGATCGTCGTCTTCGGGCAGATTCCGCTGCCGGATCTGGTGCCCGCCAGCAAGGAGTTGGCCGAGTTCCTGAAGCCTCTGCACCGGTTGTCGGCATGGGCGCTGTGTGCCTTGGTGGTGGTGCATGTGGCAGCCGCGCTGAAGCACCAGTTTGTAGACCGTGATGGCCTGATTGCCCGCATGTGGCCTGCCAAATCCTGATCTATCTTGATCTATCCGTCTGAGCATCGCTTTTTCTCATTTCGAAAGGTATTCATGTCCCGTCTATTGAATTTGTCGCTTGCCGCCCTGGCTTTGGGCGCTAGCTTGGGGGCTTATGCCGACCAGAAGCTGGTGCCGGCTGGAAGCGAAATTGTGTTCGTCAGCAAGCAGATGGGCGTGTCGGTAGAGGGGCGCTTCAAGAAATTTGACGGACAGGTCAGCTTCGACCCGGCCAAGCTGGATGCCAGCAAGATCAGCTTCACCGTGGACATGGCCAGCGCTACTTTGGGCGTGCCAGAGACCGACGCCGAGCTGCCCAAGCCGACCTGGTTCAACCTGGGCAAGTTTCCTCAGGCCAGCTTTGTCTCTAGCGGCGTCAAGGCGCTGGGTGGCGGCAAGTATGACGTTGCCGGCAAGCTGACCATCAAAGGCCAGGCTCGTGACGTGGTGGTACCTGTGACCATGGTGCAGTCGGGTGCCAACACCGTGGCCTCCGGCGTGCTGCCGATCAAGCGCCTTGCCTTCAAGATTGGCGAAGGCGAGTGGGCCGATACCTCCATGGTCGCCGACGACGTACAAGTCAAATTCAAATTCAATCTGACGGGTGTAGGCAAGCTCTAAACCCGGCTTTTTTCTGTTTTCCGTTTCCTTAAACCACTCTTGAAAGAGAACCCATGCGCCACACTTTGCTCGCTCTTGCCGCTATCGCCACCCTGTCTGCCGGGGCTGCCCAGGCTGAGTCCGCAACCTATGCGATTGATCCAAGCCACACTTTTGTGACCTTTGAAATCGGCCACATGGGCACCTCGACCAACCGCGGTCGTTTCGACAAGAAGGAAGGTACTGTCCAGCTCGACGTGGCTGGCAAGTCCGGCAAGGTGGATCTGACCATCGACGCTACTTCGCTGTCCACCGGCACCGCCGCGTTCAACAAGCATCTGCAAAGCGCGGACTTCTTCAACGTTGAGAAATTCCCGACCATTACCTTCAGCGCCGACAAGTTCGTGTTCACGGGCGATAAGGTGTCGGAAGTGGTGGGCAACCTGACCCTGCTGGGCAAGACCAACCCCGTGACGCTCAAGGCCAGCAACTTCAATTGCTACCAAAACCCCATGCTCAAGCGTGAAGTGTGCGGTGGCGACTTTGATACCACCATTCAGCGCAGCCAATGGGGCATGACCTGGGGCGCCAACTACGGCTTCCCTGACGCAGTGCACCTGATCGTTCAAGTGGAAGCCGTGAAACAGTAATTCACAGCGTTCCCGTGAACAGCCCGCCCGTCAACGAGATGGGCGGGCTGTTCTTTTTTTGGGCTATGCCTGCCGTGATAATCGTGCCATGACCGATTTCATCTACCTTGCTTCGCAAAGCCCTCGCCGCAGCCAACTGCTGGACCAATTGGGGGTACGCCATGAACTGCTGCTGCCCGATCCGGACGAGGACAGCGAAGGACTTGAGGTTGCTATGAAAAACGAAGCGCCTGCAGCATATGTTCAGCGCGTGACAGGCCTGAAGCTTGATGCAGCCGTAGCGCGGTTGAAGCGCCGTGGCCTGCCCGTGGCGCCCATCCTGTGCTCGGACACCACGGTGGCGTTGGGTCGCACGATTCTGGGCAAGCCGGCCGATGCCCAGGACGCGGCGCGCATGTTGGCCGCTTTGTCCGGTACCCGGCACCGCGTGCTGACGGCTGTGGCGTTGCAGCAGCGGCGTAAGCGGGTGCAGGCCCTGAGTGCCTCACATGTCGATTTCGCCCCCATGTCTACGGCCCAGATAAAGGCCTATGTGGCCTCGGGTGAGCCTATGGGCAAGGCTGGGGCCTATGCGGTGCAGGGGCGGGCGGCAGGGTTTATCTCGCATATCCGCGGCAGCTATTCAGGCATCATGGGCCTGCCCATGTTCGAGACAGCCGAGCTGCTGCGCTCCCTGGGTTTCAAATTTTGAGCAAGCTGCCTATGCAACAAGACATCCTCATCAATTGGTCACCGCAGGAAACTCGTGTCGCGGTGGTGGAGCATGGCTCGGTACAAGAGCTGCATGTGGAGCGCACGCTGGAGCGCGGCATGGTGGGCAATGTGTACCTGGGCAAGGTGGTGCGGGTGCTGCCCGGCATGCAGTCCACCTTCATTGATATCGGGCTGGAACGCGCGGCTTTCCTGCACGTGGCCGATCTGGCGAATGGCTTCGTAGGCCACAAGTCGGCCGAGCTGGATGCCAATGGTGTGGCCAAGCCGGCTGCGCCCGTGGTGCCTATCGAGCGCCAGGTGTTCGAAGGCCAAGCGTTGATGGTGCAGGTCATCAAGGACCCCATCGGCACCAAGGGTGCGCGTCTGTCGGCGCAGATCAGCATTGCCGGGCGCCTGCTGGTGTTTTTGCCGCAAGACGACCATGTGGGCGTGTCGCAAAAAATCCCCCTGGCCCAACGTGAAGATTTGCGCAAGCGCCTGCAGGCGCTGGTGGGCGATGCGTCCACAGGCGGGGGTGGCGGCTTCATTCTGCGTACCAATGGCGAAGACGCTACGGATGAAGAGCTGGCCGACGACATAGCCTATTTGCGCAAGACTTGGGCGCGCATCAAAAGTGCCTCCGTGCGTTTGCCCCCCACGTCTTTGCTGCACCAGGATCTGAATTTGTTGCAGCGTGTGCTGCGTGACTTGGTCAGCGAGCAGACCCAGACCATACGCCTTGATTCACGCGAACAGTTCGAGATGTTGCAGGCCTTTGGCAAGGAATTCATGCCGGCGGCGGTGGAGAAGCTGCAGCACTACAAGGGCGAGCGGCCGATTTTTGACCTGTTCTCCATCGACGAGGAAATCGCCAAGGCCCTGGGCCGGCGTGTGGAACTGAAGTCGGGTGGCTACCTGATCGTGGACCAGACCGAGGCGCTGACCACGGTGGACGTGAATACCGGCGCGTTCGTTGGTGCGCGCAATTTCGACGACACCATCTTCAAGACCAATCTGGAAGCCACCCAGGCGATTGCCCGGCAGCTGCGCCTGCGCAATCTGGGCGGCATCGTGATCGTGGACTTCATCGACATGGCGCGTGAGGAGCACCGCGATGCTGTGTTGACTGAGTTCCGTAAGCAGCTGGCGCGTGACCGCGTGAAGACTACAGCCGGCGGTTTTTCGGCGCTAGGCCTGGTGGAGATGACACGCAAGCGCACCCGTGAATCGTTGGCGCACATGCTGTGCGAGCCCTGCGCCGTGTGCAGTGGCAAGGGCAGTGTAAAGACGGCGCGCAGCGTGACTTACGACATCCTGCGTGAAATTTTGCGCGAGGCGCGCCAGTTCAACCCGCGCGAGTTTCGCGTGGTGGCCTCGCCCAAAGTCATAGAGCTGTTTCTGGATGAAGAAAGCCAGCACCTGGCCGGCTTGAGCGACTTCATTGGCAAACCCATCTCCTTGCAAAGCGAGGCCGCCATGGGGCAGGAACAGTACGACATCGTCCTTTTGTAGACCCATGCCCAGCCAACGTACCGCCAACCGACAGCCCATCCCTATCCTGATGTACCACCAGATAGACTCGGCGCCGCCCAAGGGCGCGCCGTTTCGTAGCCTGGTGGTGTCGCCGCAAAGTTTTGCACGCCAGATGGCGCTACTGAAGCTTATGGGCTACCAGGGACTGTCCATGCAGGCTCTGCAGCCCTATTTGGTCGGCAGCAAGACCGGTCGGGTGGTGGGCATCACTTTTGACGATGGATATTTGAACAATCTGCACTACGCCTTGCCAGTGCTGCAGCGTTACAGCTTTTCTTCCACCTGTTATGTGGTCAGTCAGCGCCTGGGGCAGACCAATGCCTGGGACGCCGAGATCGGAATTGCCCAGACGCCGCTGATGGACATGGCGCAGCTGCGTACCTGGGTGGCGGGCGGGCAGGACGTAGGCGCCCATACTCGCCACCATGTACGCCTGCCCCAGCAGGATGCCGCCACTAGCCGCAGCGAGATCATGCTTTGCAAATCAGAGCTGGAAGATGGCCTGGGTGTCACAGTCAACCACTTCTGTTATCCCTATGGGGAATACACGGCTGAGCATACGGAGCTGGTACAGGAGGCCGGTTTTTGCACCGCCACCACCACCCAGCGAAGCCGTTGCCTGGCGGGTGAAGACATGCTGCAGCTGCCGCGCGCCCCGGTAGCGCGCTCTACCAGCCTGCTGAATCTGTGGATGAAGCTGGGTACGGGCTACGAAGACCGCCGTCGCGCATGAGTGGCACGCCATCTCCCGGCATAGAGGCTGGCCGCAGGCTGCGCATTGCCGTGTTGAACCGGGTATTTGCCCCCACCGGTGGTGGTGCCGAGCGCTATTCGATTGCGCTGGTGGAGCAATTGGCGCAGCGCCACGACATCCATGTGTTTGCCCAGACCATAGGCCACGCCATGCCTGGCGTGAGCTACCACCGAATATCCGCGCCGTTCAAAAAACCGCGCTGGGTGAACCAACTTTGGTACGCCGTCGCCACCTGGTGGGCCACGCGCAAAGGTTTTGACGTGGTGCATTCGCATGAGAACACCTGGCATGGCCAGGTGCAGACCGTGCACGTGCTGCCGGTGCGGCACAACCTGTTCCACCAACGCCGCTGCTGGCGGGCCGTACAGCGCGGGCTGCAAGTGCTGACCAGCCCACGGTTATGGGTCTATCTGGGTTTGGAATACTTGCGCTACCGGCCGAAGGCAGACAAGGCGGTGGTGGTCACGTCCAGTTCTTTGCGCGGCACTATGGCTGCTTGTTATCCCGCTACTCTGCCCATGCTGCGGGTACTGACCCCGGGTGTGGCCACTGTGCCTGGTGCGGCCAGTGACGCCACCAAGCAGCATGCGCGTACGCAGTTGGGTTTGCCGTTGGAGGGAATTTGCCTGCTGCTGGTGGGCAACGACTACCGTAAGAAAGGCCTGCCAAGCCTGCTGCAGGCTT
Organism: Rhodoferax sp. GW821-FHT10B06; assembly: GCF_059415605.1. Classification (NCBI taxonomy): domain Bacteria; kingdom Pseudomonadati; phylum Pseudomonadota; class Betaproteobacteria; order Burkholderiales; family Comamonadaceae; genus Rhodoferax; species Rhodoferax sp. GW821-FHT10B06. Next base: position 229,028 of record NZ_JBWKNO010000008.1, read on the forward strand.
TGGCTGAACTGCCCGCCGAGGTGTTTCTGGTGGTGGTGGGCAAGCCGGAGCAGACTGCCGAATTCCGTGCGCGTGCCAGCAGTTTGGGTGTGGCGCAGCGGGTGTTCTTTCTGGGTGCCATGGACCAGGTGGACCCCGCCTACCAGGCAGCAGATGTACTGGTGCATCCCACGCTGGAAGACACCTTTGCCATGGTGGTGCTGGAGGCTATGGCCCATGGCTTGCCGGTCGTGGTCAGTGCCGAGCGCTACTGCGGTATTGCTGGCTTGCTGACGGACGGCGTGAATGTGTTGCTGCTGGATGATCCGCAGGATGGAGGTAAGCTGGGTGCCTTGTTAAGGGGGCTATTAGCCGACCCTTCGTTGCGTCAAAAGCTTGGGTCGGCCGCCATTAAGTTTGCCCAGTCCTATCAATGGCCCGAAATTGCAAGGATGCAAGAACGCATCTATCAAGAGCAACTTTCTTTGCGAGCAGGCTAGTCCCAATGCAACACACCGTCTTTGCATGTGCCATGCAGACTCATGCCGAACGCAGTCAGTTCTTCTCGCCCCCAGGTCCGCAGCTGATGTTTGCGCTGCATTTTCGTTAGCTTACGTGCTAACCAGGATTGGTTGAGCAGCCGGTGGTTGTAGCGGTATGCTAGATCGTCGCTTTGTTTCAAGCCTCGCTCCAGTTTCATGGCCGATTGGGTGATAGAGCCAAAGTGGTGAATCCAGGACGCCCCCGTCGTGCCATGGGCAATGCCTGCACGGGCCATGTCGTGGAAGAATAAAGCATCTTCGTAGCCTAATAGCTTTGGCGTGGCGCGGAAGTAGCCAATGTCCATCCATACAGACTTATGGATGGCCAAGCACACGGCATGGCACCAGCCCTTTCGCAGCACCTCTTGCATTTTTTGTCGAGCTTGTGGGGCAAAACTTTCGAAATCATAGTCCAGCGAACCTTCTACCATGGCAGGGGAGATGATGGCTAACCGTTGCTGTTCTGCTGTGTGGATCATGCCTTCAATCCAGTCTTTGCTGACCAGGATGTCGTTGTTCATGATGATGGTCCACTCGGCTTGCAGTGCCAATGCTCCTTGATTCCATGCCACACCACAGCCAAGGTTGTCGTGGTTAAAGATGCGTCCCCCCAAAGCTAGGCTTTGCAGGTATTCACGTGTTGAATCTCCAGAGCCATTGTCTACTACCACTAATCTATCCAATGGAGTGCCATGGCGTACCATGCTTTCCACGCATTTTTTCGTGTATTCCACTTGGTTGTAGCACGCGAAAGTGACGGCGTATTTATTCTTGTTCATATTGGGCGAGGGCTGATCCGCAAAGCATTGCGACTGTCATGGCATAAAAGCTGGCAATGTATTTCAAATCGAAAACTTCGGTGCTTATGCTGCTGATGAAGATACACATTACAAATACGAAACCAATGAGCGCATTGGCTTTATTGGTATTTTTTTGTGATTTAAGTGTGCGTAGAAAAATAATCAATGGAACTGCAAAAAGTGAGGCTGAGGCCACGAGACCAATAATTCCATAGCGAACCCCGTTGGTTACCAGTTCATTGTGGAAACCAGCAACAAGCGCGGTACTAATAGCTCCCTCTGACGCATAATCATATATGGTTGGAGGTAAGGATTTAATTAGATATTTTGTTTCTCCATATCCTGAAAATGGATGGATTGAAAATAAATCCCAAGCAATTCTTAGGAAGGTAATTCTTAATCCAGTTGATGTATCTGGTGCAATACCATCAAGATGGTATTTGGCAATGTCATTTCCTGTTGAAAAAATGCGTTGCCCAACGGTGCTCAATGAGAAGCATATAAATATTGCTATTAGTGAAATTGCTATTGTTGCCAAGTATGCTGCATTTATTTTGATATTTTTCTTTTTTTGAAAAAATATAAAAGGTAAAATTAAAGGTAGGGCGGCCCATCCTGTTCTGCTGCCGGACTTAATGGATAAATATATTCCAATTAAAAATCCTGTTGTTTTAAGAGGAGTTAACCAATAAGTCTCTTTTTCGAATATTCGGATTGATGCTAGGCAAACTAAACTAAAAGTCAGTGCAATATAACCAAAAACCAGTGGATCTGCAAAGTATGTTGCCATGCGATCCGATCCCCAGCGCATGGGTTGATCAATGGCGTATTGTTGGATTAAGGTGATGGTTAATGAGAGAAATAATGAAAGACTCAGGTATTTTGTGGTATTCCAACGTGTTTTTAGTATGTATGCAAATATTGGAATTGCCATTAAAAATCGAAGAGGTGTGTCGAATTGTGCGGCATCAAATGATCCCCGTAGAAGTGAGCTTAGTGCAACAGAGAAAAATGGCAATAAGAAAGATGCAATAAACATCTTGGTCATGTTTTTGCTTGTGCAGTTTAGGTGCTCTTTGCGTGTTGAATAAGAAAAGACTATGCATAAAATTGCTGTTATTGCAAATATTATGTTGGTTAATCCTCTGATTGTTACTAAAAAAAATGGAGAAATAAATAGCAGGAAATTAATCAAAAAGATTAATTTCCTGCTTGGGGTGGCTGGTGAAGAGGGCGGGATAGACACGCGTGGGGGAAATGCTGTAGATATCAATTGGCGTCCACGTTATCATGCTTTGAGGTATCGGAATTGTGTAATCCCAGTTTGTAAAGCCGGGCATATGGCCCATCTTGGGCAATTAATTCTATATGTTTACCTATTTCTACGATTTTCCCTGCATCCATCACTACGATGCGATCAGCATGGTGGACAGTGGATAGTCGGTGTGCAATTACCAATGTCGTACGGTTTTTCATCAACCGTTGCAGAGCGTCCTGCACGGCCCGCTCGGACTCGGTATCCAGCGCGGATGTGGCTTCATCCAAGATTAGTATTGGCGCATCCTTATATAGAGCTCTTGCAATAGCTAGCCGCTGCCGCTGGCCGCCTGATAACTGGGTTGCATTGTGGCCGACTACGGTGTCAATCCCGTCCGGTAGTTCGGCTACTAGTCGGTCAAGGTTGGCATCAACGAGGCAGCGAAGCACCTTGTCTCGGTCGATTTCCAATCCTAGTGCTACATTGAAGGCGATGCTGTCGTTGAGCATGACTACATGCTGGCTGACCAGTGCGAACTGGCTTCGCAGAGCATCTAGTCGCCAGCTTTGCAAGTCGTGTCCATCCAAATCGATTTGGCCGGAACTGGGATCTAGAAAGCGAGGCAAAAGGTTGACCAGCGTGGTTTTTCCTGCGCCCGATGCGCCAACTAAGGCTACGGTTTCACCAGCGTGTATCGATAGGTTAATGCCATCCAGAGCGGGTATGGGGTGCTCACCAAACTGCACCGTTGTATTCACGAAATGAATGTGGCCTTGCACTTTTTCCGGGGCATAGTTGCCGCCGCGTTCATCTGGTGTGGCTTCCATAAGGTCTAATCCGCGTTCAATCGCCGCCAGTCCTCGGGTGATGGGAGCCGCAACTTCGGATAGGTGTTTGATTGGCGCCACCAGCATTAACATGGCGGTGACGAAAGCAACGAATCCACCGACTGACGGTCCTCCATGCGCGCTTTGCACCAACGCAATTGAGATCACGGCGGACAGCGCAACGGCTGTCATCATTTGCGTTATAGGCGCCATGGCGGAGGAGGCAGCCGTGGATTTCATCGACAACCTCAGCAGGGTCTTGCTCAGGTTTTCAAATCGGTTGCGCTGTAGGGTTTGTGCTGCATGTAGACGTATATCGCGGCTGGCTAGTACGTTTTCCTCCACTACATAAGCTAGCGAATCGGTGGCAACCTGGCTGGCTTTGGTAATTTGAAACAAGCGTTTGGAAAGCACTTGCATAACCCAGGCGACCGCGGGAATTAATGCCACTACGATCAAGGTTAATTTCCAATTCAGATACATCAAATAGGAAGCGAGCGCAAGTACAGTCAAGCTGTCGCGCACGGTGCCCATTAGTGAATTTACTAGCAGATAAGAGCCATTTTGAACCTCATAGACCACGGTATTGGCAAGGGAGCTGGAAGAGTTGCCCGTAAAAAGGGATAGTTGCCCTGTAGTTACCTTGGAAAACATGGCTTTGCGCAGAGTCATTAATCCCAGATTGGTGACTTTGGCGAGAGAGAGCGAAGCTGCGTAATTTGCGATACCTCGCAAGCCAAACAGCAATAGTAATGTTGCGGGTACTGTCCATATTTCCAGCGTGGCTTTCTGAAAGCCTTGGTCCAATAGAGGCTTGAGCAGTGCTGGAATCATTGGCTCGGTGGCTGAAGCCAAGATGGTGGCCAGGGCCGCCAGTATCCAATTGGAGCGTGAATTTTTGAAATAAGGCCAGATGCGCCGTAGCCGCTGCAGGATAGAGGTAGGTGTATTGGTCATATGGCATGGGGTGACGGGCTGAATTATCAGTGCATTTGCAGCTTCCAGCCAACCTGGCGCTGTGGGAGGTGGATGCAAAGGTATCGATTTATGTGGATAGCCACTTGGTATTTTCTGAAGCCGAAGTGCTATGCATAATGCTTGCTTATGTTCTACTTAAGAAATCTGTCTATATGGGGGAATTTTTTTAAGATTTTTTGTCCAATGGATTTCTCTAGTATGCTAATTTTTATGTAGGGAAAGCCTCTTGATATTAAGGCCTCTGCATGGTGTATCGTTGCATCGGTCTTTGAATTTTTCAAATCGCTGGTTGGGAAAATTGCTTCCACAGAATGGTTGTTTTTTTCAAAAAAACTCGTTAATCTTGTTTCGTAGAAATCTATGACCATTTGTTTATTTGGAAGTTGCCAGAGAGATGCGAGGTAGTTTCGCATTTTGGCATTTTTTAAAATTTTGGAGCCAATGACGAGAAAGAAGCTTTGTAAGTGAAATAATGGTTCTTGATTTGATGTTAGACCAATAATATCAGCATTTGAATTTCTTATTCTTTGAATCATTTCATTGAATAATGATTCTGATATGGGGCCTGATATACTGTCGTTGATTAAATATAGCTTGTGAATGTTGAGGTTTTCTTGTAGGGTGGAATAGATGTGTGACCAGGCTCCGAAATCAAATCCAATATTTTCTCGTAGATATAAACCATGCAAATTTGGGGGCCAATCTGAAGTGGGCAGGGGTTGTTCGATGTGGTTGGTGTTGATGATGAGTATTACTTTAATTCCCGTGTTTATTAAATGCCGTATGTGATGCGCCACATGAGGTTTTATACACGGTTTGTCGGAGTAAGACACAAATAGGCATAGCTCGATCTGTTCAATCTGTGATGGAGGCGAAACTAAACGCCGAAGTTCTGCATTTTTCGTTAACTGGTTTGGAGGGGAGGTAATGCATTGAACTAGCGCGTTATATTTTTCACTGATTTGTTGATATTTTTTTCTGCTTACGTATCTTGAGGGTAATCTTTCTTTTCTCTTTTTATTTAGGCTGCTGAAGAAGTCTTTAATGGCTGTCATTTTTAATTTTATGTTCTATCTGCTGCTGTTGCGTTTTAATTGCGATGGATTTGATGTGTCGCCTGGGTTGTTTTGTATGTAAATAAAACCTGCAAGCTAAAGGGTTTCAGTGGGATGTGTTGTTGTCTCTTGCATCAATACGGTCTGCTATGCTCTAACAAACAGACATGTCAGTATTGTGATCACACCTAATCCTATATCCGTCTATATCATCGCTTTTAATGAGGCGGAAAAAGTGGCTGACGCCATCCGCAGTGTGGCCTGGGCAGACGAGATCATCGTAGCCGATTCACACAGTACGGATGGCACCGTGCGCATCGCCGAGTCGCTTGGTGCACGGGTGGTGCAGATCGATTTTGAGGGTTTTGGCAAGCTGCGCAATGATGCCGTGGCTGCTTGTTCGCATGAGTGGGTGTTTAGCCTGGACTCGGACGAACGCTGCACACCTGAGGCCGCAAGTGAGATACAGGCCCTGGTGGCGCAGGCACAGGCTGACGTGTTTTTTGTGCCGCGCCGCAATTTCTTTTTGGGGCGTGAAATACGGCACTCGGGTTGGTACCCGAACTATCGCCAGCCGCAACTGTTTCGCCGTTCGCAAATGCGCTACGAACCCAGTCCGGTGCACGAGGGCTTCGAGTTGACGCCCGGCGCCAGGCTTGGCTATTTGAAGTCCGCCATCTGGCAATTGCCCTTCAAGGACCTGGCTGAAGTGGTGGCCAAGATGAACCGCTATTCGTCCCTGGGGGCGACAAAGCGGCGTCAGTCTGGTTCCAGTTACGGCAAGGCTTTGAGTCATGGTATCTGGGCCTTCTGGAAGCATTTCCTGTTCAAGCGTGGTTTCCTGGACGGCTGGCCTGGGCTGGTGATTGCTTTTTCGTACTTTGAAGTAACCTTCTACCGCTACGCCAAGGCCGTGGAGCTGGAGCACCAGGCGAAGTGGTCTCAAGACTGGAAAAATGTCCTGAAGCGCTGATTGGGAACTATTTTTCACAAATACGAACCCACCTACCCCTTGTCCATGAGATTCAAGACAACGCACTTATGAGTTCTGTTTTTTCGTTGAACCGTCGATTCTGTTTGGCCGCCCTGGCGCTGGTCGGGGCTGGCTCGGCATTTGCCCAGTTCCGTGTGGAGGTGTCAGGCGTGGGCTTGACCCAATTGCCTATCGCCATTGCCAGCTTCAAGGGCGACGACCAGTCTCCGCAAAAGATTGCAGCCATCGTGCAAGCCGATCTGGAGCGCAGTGGGCAATTCCGGGCGGTGGATGCCAGCGGAGCCAAACTGGATGAAACCACCCCGCCCGATGTGTCGGTATGGCGCCAGAAGGCTGCAGACTCCCTGGTGGCGGGTAGTGTGACTCGCTTGGCCGATGGCCGCTACGACGTGCGTTTCCGCCTTTGGGATGTGGTGAAGGCTAAGGACCTGATTGCGCAAAGTATCACCGTGCCGCAAGCCGATCTGCGCTTATCTGCGCACCGCATTGCCGATCTCATCTATGAGAAGCTGACTGGCGATCGCGGCGTTTTTTCGACCCGCATTGCCTATGTAACTCGTGCCGGCTCGCGCCATACTTTGTGGGTAGCCGATGCAGACGGCGAGAACAGCCAGTCGGCCTTAGCTAGCCCGGAGTCGATCATTTCTCCGGCCTGGTCGCCGAATGGTTTGCAACTGGCTTATGTGTCTTTCGAGGCCCGCAAGCCTGTGATCTACGTGCATGACGTTGCCACCGGTAAGCGCCGCTTGATTGCCAATTTCAAGGGCTCGAACAGTGCGCCGGCCTGGTCTCCGGATGGCCGCTCTTTGGCTGTGACGCTCAGTAAGGACGGAGGCTCGCAGATTTACGTGATTGATGCAAATGGTGGCGAGCCCCGGCGCCTGACTCAATCCAGCGGCATTGACACTGAGCCCCGGTATTCAGCTGATGGAAAATACATCTATTTTGTTAGTGACCGTGGCGGTGCGCCGCAGATCTATCGCATGCCCAGTAGCGGAGGCAATGCCGAGCGAGTAACCTTCTCGGGCAGCTATAACATTTCACCCAGCATCAGCCCGGATGGACGCTGGCTGGCGTATATCTCCCGCATCAATGGTGCCTTCAAGCTGCAAGTGATGGAGCTGAGCAGTTCCACCGTCACCAGCATCACCGATACCACTGCGGACGAGAGCCCCAGCTTTGCCCCCAATAGTCGATTGATCGTGTACGCAACCCAGCAGCAGGGGCGTGAGGCATTAATGACCTCCACCCTGGACGGAAAAATCAAGGCGCGTTTGGCTGGCCAGGCGGGCGATATCCGTGAGCCGGATTGGGGTCCGTTCATGAAGCCCTGAGTACGGTATTGACTTCATATTTAACGAGGAAATGGAAATGAAAAATTTGGTGTGGGCTCTTTCTTTGACGGCTGTGCTGGCCGGTTGCGCTTCGGGCGTTAAGCTGAACGATGTGCCGGTCGTGGACAAGAGCGGTACCGGTACCACCCAGGCTGGTAATGCTGGCGCGCAAGGTGATGCTTCGGCTGCCGGCGCGAGCAGCGTAGCTTCTGTGGATCTGTCCAAGTCGGCCAACGACGGTATCGGCCCGAATGGCGCGCGCATTGTGTATTTTGATTTCGATAGCTACGCGGTGCAGCCCAATGACCAGTCGGTGATTGAGTCGAATGCGCGCTACTTGAAGGCCGACAAAACCCGCCATGCCGTGGTGGAAGGTCATACCGACGAACGTGGTGGCCGCGAATACAACCTGGCCCTGGGGCAGAAGCGTGCAGAGTCCGTGCGCCGTGCCTTGGGTCTGCTGGGCGTGGCTGACACTCAGCTCGAAGCTGTGAGCTTCGGCAAGGAAAAGCCTGCCGTGATGGGCAGTGATGAAGCCGCCATGGCGAAAAACCGTCGCGCAGAGATCAGCTACCGATGACTCGCACTGCCAGACTTTCGACGGCCCCCGTGCGGCGTCTGGCCGTAGTGGCATGGGCCTGCTGTATGCTGCTTGCAGGCAGCGTCCACGCTGGGGTGTTTGACGATGACGAGGCCCGCAAAGCCATTCTGGATTTGCGCCAGCGCGTGGAAGCAAACCGCCTGGGGGTCGAGTCCTCGAACAAAAAGCTGGCTGAAGATTTGCAGCGAGCCAACGAAGACAATGCGCAGTTGCGGCGCAGCCTGCTGGATTTGCAGAGCCAGATCGATGCGGTACGCGCGGACCTTGCCAAGCAGCGTGGGCAGGACGAACAACTGGCACGTGACGTGGCGGATGTGCAGCGCCGTATGAAGGACCAGACCCAGTCGGTAGATGACCGTTTGCGCAAGTTCGAACCGGCCAAGGTGACCGTGGATGGCAAGGAGTTCACCGCCGACCCCGCGGAAAGCCGCGACTTCGACGCCGCGCTGGCCATATTCCGCAAAGGTGATTTCTCTGCCGCGCAAACTGCCTTCCTGGGCTTCAACAAGCGCTATCCGCAAAGTGGTTACGGTACTTCGGTACTGTTCTGGCTGGGCAATGCCCAGTATGCGAACCGCGACTACAAGGAGGCGATTGCCAACTTCCGCGCCTTGCTGGCGGCGGCGCCTGACCATCTGCGCGCACCTGAGGCCGCGTTGTCGATTGCGAATTGCCAGATGGAGCTGAAAGACGCGCGTTCAGCTCGCAAGACACTGGAAGACCTGGTCAAGGTCTATCCCCAATCTGAAGCTGCATCGGCGGCCAAGGATAGGCTGGCCAAGCTCAAGTAAATGGATGCTGTAGATCTGGCACGGCGCTTCGGTGGCCTGGAGCGCCTGTATGGCGTGCTGGGCGCTGCGCGCATTCGTGCCGCTCACGTGATGGTGGTCGGCATTGGCGGCGTTGGCTCCTGGACCGTGGAGGCGTTGGCGCGCAGCGGGGTAGGGCGCTTGACTCTGGTGGATCTGGACCACGTTTCTGAATCCAATATCAACCGGCAAATCCATGCCCTGGACTCGACCGTCGGGCAGGCCAAGGTACTGGCGATGCGTGACCGTATCGCCCAGATCAATCCAGGCTGCACCGTGCATTGCATCGAGGACTTTGTCGAGCCTGAAACCTGGCTGCAATTGCTGCCCGAAGGCGTGGATGCGGTGGTGGACGCCTGTGACCAGGTCAAGGCCAAGACCCGTATGGCGGCCTGGGCACGGCAGACCCGTGCCAGCTTCATCAGTGTGGGGGCAGCGGGTGGCAAGCGCCACGCGCACAAGGTGGATATCGACGACCTGGCTTTCACCACGCACGACCCCTTGTTGGCGCAGCTGCGCTACCGTTTACGCAAGGAGCATGCGGCTCCGCGTGAAGGCAAAAAGATCGGAGTGACCTGCGTATTCAGCCGTGAAGCCGTCATGCCGCCCGATGCGTCCTGCGCGGTGGAGGGCGATGGCAGCCTGAACTGTCACGGCTATGGCTCGGTGGTCAGCGTCACGGCCACTTTCGGTCAATGTGCTGCGGGCTGGGTTTTGGACCAATTGGCACAGACTCTTGAGAAACCGGTAAAAACCACGCTATAATTTGAGGCTTCGCTACAAAGCGTAAATGCTTTTAGCTGGGACGTTAGCTCAGTTGGTAGAGCAGCGGACTTTTAATCCGTTTGTCGTGGGTTCGACCCCCGCACGTCCCACCAAAATATTGAATTGAATCAAGCGCTTAGAGCAGAAATGCCCTAAGCGCTTTTTTCTTGCCAGAACGCCGTTGCCAGATCGTTGCCAGAATTTGGCGAGATGGTATTGGATTTTGTTGGACACTTGGTGTTGCTTGAGGCACACAACAACATAGCTATTGCTGCCCTCGACAGCCAGCAGCAATTGGTATGTTGCCGACATGTCTCCATGTCTAGCAGGTCTTCATTTTTTGACGCTCTTATTGCCTGTTGAAGCCCTAGCATTTCCGACGAGTGTGGTTGACACTATTCAAGAAGGTGCTTCTTGAAATACACTGTCCATTCGGCATACCCTGTCTTCGGATCGCCCTTGTTGCCTGACACAACACCCGTTCGCGTCATAGCGATGCAGTCCTTGCGCATCTGGGCGTAGCCTTCAGACGTGCCAGGATACTTTGCCCCATTGACTTCAAGCGTGTACGTGCCGCTGTCAAGAAGGTTGGCGCATTTGGCTGGGTTTTCCACACGCCATCGAGCCCAACGGTACGGAGCATCGAAGTCGTGAAGCTGACCTGGAAGAATCGTGATGCTCGTATTGCCGCCTCGGCCGTTCATCCATGGCACCTGCTTTTGGCAATCACTTGCCAAGGTGTCATCGTCATCCTCTCCATGCAGAAACATGAGCGGAATCGGCAGGAACGCCTCAGCCGTATTGCGTTCGGTGCATCCAGCATAGAGAGCAACCGCTGTATCCAACTGCGCTGGCGGCTTGCCGTACAGGTCATTGAAGGCGCGTCGCAGGTAGGGCCGCGTGAGATTCATCGCCGTGGTCGCGCCCATACTTTCGCCGATGTGCCCGATCTTGGCGTTCGACCACTCTGGCAGCGCCTTGAAGTAGGTCGCTGCTGTCAAAACATCCATCGCTTGGTTCGGACTGTCGCCCCCTTGGCGGCGCGCTTTGTCGTAGTCGAACTGAATCTTGCCCAGGCCGCGTGCTTCCCAGTGCCCTAGAACCACGGCACTCATCCCATTGGCAACCAGTTGCCGCGCGTAGTCTCCGTGGCGCTTATCAAGTCCTTGGCTACCGTGGCTGATGAATACCAGGGCCGCTCGGTCAGGCGCCTTCATGAGATACACCGGCAAGGTGATCGGCTCGCACTTCCAGGCTGGCGTGCTGTAAAAGCCCGTGCACTTCTGCCCTGGTATCTCTAGCCGATCAAACCCCGCGCGATCAAAAGCGTAGTCCTGAGCGTGCAAATTGCCGGTGAATGCAATGACAAGTGCGCATCCAACACGACGGAAGATTTGGGCCAAGCTGCCATTGGCTTTGAAAGCAACCAAGTTCATCTGCGGAATTTCGTTTGACATAGGTATGTCCTCGAGTTGATAGGTTGGCATAAATTTCTACGAAGCATTTAGTCTTCAATGACCGGATTTTCCCACAATGAAGCATTAACTCCGTCGCCATATGTTCGTCAATGAGGCATTTTCGCTGCATGACGACGGCGCTAAAACCACCCAAAAAACGGAAGACCGCATCCGAGCGGCATCCGCTGGCCGTGGCGTTTGGCAGCTATCTCAAAGAGGTCCGTAAAGACCGGGATATTTCTCAGTCGGAAATGGCGTTTGACTGCAGTCTGGATCGCACGTACATCTCGCTCTTGGAGAGGGGGTTCTCCGCGCCGTCTCTGCTGGTGATGGACGCCTTGGCGAAGTCACTGGGCATGACCATGACCGAATTGGTTGGTGGTTTTGAAGCCCTGCTGCCGAAGCAGCCCAAAAGCGATGCGAGACGGCGCAGCAATGAAGCAAACTTGGCAGATGACAACGTCGCACGTCCGCAGGGGAGTCGTCGCTCGCCTTTGCGTTAACTGTTAATAGATGGCAAGCGCCGCAAACGCACCGCAGCCAGCAAATAAACCGCTTCCGCGTTCCACTCGTGCGCCTCATATAGATATGTCACAGGCTTGCGTTTGCCGCCGTCACCCGGTTTCTGACGATGAGACAGGGCACGCCGACTACCAGAGCCGGTTTGGGACACGCGCAACCGTGCGTTGAAGTTCGCAAAACTGGATGGTTCTGCGGAACTCGTATCAAGCAACAGGATGGTGTCTGGCTGGTGTGTTTTGTTCACCACCGAACCCTCCACGCCGACCGCCAACGCCCAGTGTTTAGTGCGCTGGTGCTTGATGGATGCGAAAGCTAACGCGACCAAGTCGCCCTTCATCAACCAGTCGATGGCATATCCATCAGCGTTGTCTTTTACGCCATGCTTGACAGTCAACTGCAAGGGGAGCTTGAGGCCGTTGACCAAGTCCACCCATTCACTGGCATGAACACCTGTGAAATAAGTGTGCTGGAACGCTGTCCAAACTTCCGCTGCCACGCCGTACTTCCGCCTGCTCATGTCATACAGCGCCGAAGCCTTGGCCAGATGAAAGATCACCAGCACCATCGCCAGTACGTGGGTACCGCAAGCACCGTCCAGATCGGACTGCTGCATAAACGGTCGGACAGGATTGTTCCGGTTGGCCTGTACGGTGAGCGAGTGCCCTGTCTGAAGGTCGGCGTACACACGTTGAAACCGATACGCTGCGACTGCGATAGTTGATTCGCGGCTGCTCGGCATCAGTACTCCTCCGGCAAAAGCAATGTCGTTACCGACCGATCCCTTTCAGTGATGATCCATATCGTTGCCAAGGCAGCGCGTTTGTCGCGTGGTGTAGCGGCCAACCGTTCAGCATCGACGAGCCGATACACGCTCATCACGCGCATGCCTTCGGTCAGAGCTAGTTCGTTCGTAGTGGAATCTTCGGTACAGCAGTCACCCCAATCTCCATGTACGTGGCGAGAGATCAGTGCGACGGCACTGAAGCCCTTACGTTCCAACAGCGCCAGTGCGCCGGGCGTTGCCACAATCTGGCCGAGTGCAAACCGGGCAGCGTTGGTCATGATGGTGACTGGTGGTGCTGAGCGTCGTTCGTCCGTCGGTTCTTCGTGAGGGGTCATGGTCTTCTCCTTGTTGTGAAACGTTGGGGCGTGCGTTGGCCTCCGAAAACAGTGGTCGGATACCAAGACACGCGGTTAAAAATCGGTGAGGCGGAATGCCTCGTGGTCGCTACTTCAGCGCTGACTAAGTCGCTGCGTCGTACAAGGCTTTGAATAGCTCATAGCGCGTTACCGGCCGGTTTGCTTTGCGGCAGTCCAGCGTGGCGCGCTTTAGCGCTTCTCTGATGCCCTCAAACGTGATTCGACCAGCCAGCGGCGCATATTGCGTAGGCAACGTTGCAAAGCCGGTAAATCGTTCGACGATCAGCCGGATGTGCGACATGTTTAGTGGCCGGCCCAGCACCGCGCGTTCGTAGCACGCGGCGAGAGGCTGCGGAAACCGCTCGTACAGTGGCCCGATGGGGGCGTCCCGATCGTCCACCAGATTGGCATCGAATTCCGGTTCAAGGATTGCTGCCAAAAATGCCACGTGTGAGCGGTGTGTGGACTCCAGAAGCTCAATGAACTCGTCAGTCGGGCTCACTATGTCCAGCAAGTTGCCATGCCGGCCAGGGTAGGCCATGTTGATAAAGCGCAGCGCCACCATCGCAACAGGCGGCTGGAACATCGCCTCAATCGCTGCAAGGGATTCGTCTAACAACAAGGCCAAAGCGCGGTTGCGATGGCCTTCATCAAGCAAGCCGATGTGCTGTAGAGCCACTTGCAGGTTCTCGCTGTGGTCATCGACAGACCGGCCGAGGCTGCTGCTGGCATAGGCCAGCTTCAACCACTTGGTTTCTGCATCGCTGAGGTTCAGCAATTTCTTGAGCAGGTTCAGTTGAGACGTGACGATGCACATGACTTCTTGCTGCGGCAAGGTGATCCCGCTAATCTGCGTGACCAACGCCATGGGGTCGATACGTGGGTCCAGTCGGTGGTCAAGTCTGAACAGGAAACGCGGAACCTCTTGTGCATCGCCAACAGGATGAGCGTCTCCAATTTCTTTCCAGAAGTACCGCTGAATCGTTCGACCGACCCACTGTTGGTCTTCGCCTTCCGCGATGTGGACAAGCTGCAGCCCGAGGCGATGCATGAACCAGTCTTCAGCCTCGGCACGGAACTTTAAATTATTGGGGTGAGGCACCTTGCCAAAGGCATCGAAACGGTATGCAGCATGTATGGTTTCAAAGGCTTTGGCAATGTTCTCATCTGGGTGCATGGTGTTGTTCCAAACCCAGCCAAACCGCCTGCGCGGCCAGCCAGGTCAATTCGGGTTCGTGAAATGCACAGACGTGCGAAAACGGCCCGAAGCTTCTCAGCGGTCAGGCACGATTTCAGATCATGCGCGTTGGGGGAGTTCTGCTGCCCAGTGGACTCGCGCAGGTCGGCGGGAGCAGGTCCGAGGCTGTAGGAGTGGTCGGTTTTGGAACATGCGCAGACAGGAATGCCCTAATCAGCGTGGCTGACACGTAAAGTGAACAGCAGTTTGGTTTATTTTATGTCAAAAACAATATAAAAAAATTCATTACCATGCATTTTGGCTATTTTTAATGATTTTTAACGTGTTTTTCTCAAAATTGGCTTTACTGGTGCACCTCGGATTTTGCAAAAAATAAGAAAACTGCTTAATTAATAAGCACTTTAGACGATTTTGAATCTCTGTTGTGCTGACGGCTATGACGCGTAAAATGTAGTTATGCCAGTGCAACCATTGAATCTGTTATTTTGCGTGTAATTCTTGACACCTCTGTGCTTGTTGCGGCCGCGAGGTCGCGCAATGGCGCGAGCTATGAACTGCTATCAATGTTGCCCAGCCGGAAGTTTGAAATTGCGCTGACCGTCGCGTTGTACACAGAGTGGCAAGCGGTGCTCACCCGACCAGAGCATCTACCGCCCGGTGCAACATCTGAAATGGCCGTAGGTTTTCTGCGTTATCTGGCATCAATTGCACATCTGCAGGACGTGCACTTCCTATGGCGCCCGTTTCTGCGTGATCCTGACGATGACATGGTTCTGGAATGTGCCGTCGCATCTAGCAGCCGGTTCATCGTGACACACAACATCAAAGACTTTCGACGCGTCGAAGAGTTGAAAGTGCAAGCCATCACCCCCGGTGATTTTTTACGTTTTTTGAGGAGTCCATCATGAGTGCTCTGACTGTACGGCTGCCCAACTCGGTTCACCAAAAAGTGAAAGAACTGGCCGAGCGCGATGACATTTCGGTGAACCAATTTATCGCCGCTGCGGTGTCTGAAAAGATGGCGTCGGTGATGACGTTGGACTATCTCAAGGGTGAAGCGGCCAAGGGCAAGCGGAGTGACTTTGATCGGTACATGCGGTTAATTCCGGATGTACCGGCGCAAGTCGGTGATGAGCCCTCCAACTAGTTATACAACCTCACTGCGTGTCATAGAAAAATAGCGTTAATGGATCACTCAACACATAACAAAATCGTATCGTTCATTTGGTCAATTGCTGACGACTGCCTCCGTGATGTATTTGTACGCGGTAAGTACCGCGATGTCATCCTGCCAATGTTTGTCCTGCGCCGCCTGGACTGCTTACTGGAGCCGTCAAAAGAGGCTGTGCTTGAAGAGGTGCGTTTCCAGCGCGAAGACGCAGATATGGTCGACCTTGACCCCCATGGTCTGCGCGAGGCCTCCGGTTACGTTTTCTACAACATCTCTAAGTTCACGCTAAAGTCCTTGCTGGGCAATCCGTCGCAACTCGAAGCCAACCTCAAGAACTACCTTGATGGCTTTTCGGACAACGTCAAAGAGATCGTCAATAAGTTTGACCTGCGAAACCAAATCCGCAAGATGGCGCAGTCGGATGTGCTGCACGATGTAATTGAAAAGTTCGTAGCCGAGGAAATTAACCTCAGCCCAGGAAACCGCAAAGGACCAGATGGCCGCACGCAGCCAGGTCTTTCCAATCTTGGTATGGGCTACGTATTTGAAGAACTGATCCGTAAGTTCAACGAAGAGAACAACGAAGAAGCGGGCGAACATTTCACGCCGCGCGAGGTTATCAACCTCATGACCAATCTGGTATTCATACCGGTCAAAGACCAACTGCCCAATCCGCTCACGATCTATGACCCTGCATGCGGTAGCGGTGGCATGTTGACCGAGTCGCAAGACTTCGTGACCGACGCGGAAGGCGATATCAAGGCTAAGGTGGGCGTGTTCCTGTACGGCAAAGAAATCAACCCTGAGACTTACGCCATCTGTAAGTCCGACATGATGATTAAGGGTAATGACCCCGAGAACATCAAGTTTGGCTCGACGCTGGCAACCAATGACTTTTCAGGTTCGCGCTTCGACTTCATGTTGAGCAACCCACCCTATGGAAAGTCTTGGAAAGGTGATCAAAAGGGCATCATCGAGGGCAAAGAGATTCTCGATCATCGTTTTCAAGTGAACCTGTCAGATTACACCGGAGAAAGCTTCGATTGGTTCCCTGCTATCCCGCGCTCATCAGACGGTCAGTTGCTATTTTTGATGGAGATGGTAGACAAGATGAAACGTCGCTCAGACCTGAGCGACAAGAACTCCACACGGTTTTCCGGCTCGCGCATTG
This sequence comes from Rhodoferax sp. GW821-FHT10B06, assembly GCF_059415605.1. NCBI lineage: Bacteria > Pseudomonadati > Pseudomonadota > Betaproteobacteria > Burkholderiales > Comamonadaceae > Rhodoferax > Rhodoferax sp. GW821-FHT10B06. The sequence goes on from NZ_JBWKNO010000008.1 coordinate 245,629, forward strand.
CTTCCGTCCACAATGGTTCGGCTTTGTTCACTGGCGATGCAGGCAGCGGCGAAAGCAATATCCGCCGCCACATCATCGAGAGCGACTTTCTAGAAGCCATCATCCAGTTGCCGAACAACCTGTTTTACAACACGGGCATCACCACCTACGTGTGGTTGCTGTCCAACCACAAGGTTAAAAAGAGGCATGGCAAGGTGCAACTGATCGACGCATCCAATCTGTACCAGAAGCTGCGCAAAAACCTTGGCGAGAAGAACTGCGAATTCACTGCTGAGCACATCCAGCAGATCACCCAGCTTTACCTGAGCCTTACCGATGATGGCGTCTCCAAGGTCTTAGACAACAGGGACTTTGGCTATTACAAGGTAACGGTGGAGCGTCCCTTGCGTCTGGCCGCGCAATTCAGTGCCGAGCGCATCGCCACCCTGCGTTTCACTCCGGGCATGCAGGGGATAATGGAGTGGGTCTATGGCAAGTACGGCGATGAGGTCTACACCGCCCTGAAATCTCACACCGTCGCCATTGAAAATCATCTTGAGCACGAGGAAATTGCCCTCTCGCCCAAGAACCGAAAAGAGCTGCTTGCACAGACTACATGGCAGACCCAGCGCGACATCATGCTGGCCGCGCAGCAGATCGCCACTAAGGTGGGAACGGACGAACATCTCGATTTCAACTTGTTTGAAGCCATGGTGAACGAAGCTTGTGCCGCCCTGAAGTTGAAGCTTTCTACCCCTGAGCGAAAGCAGGTTTTGAATGCAGTGAGCTGGCGCGACCCGCGAGCTTCCAAAGTTATCAAGAAGCAGCACAAGCTGAGCGGTTCCAAGATTAAAGACCTGCTCGCCGAGTTACAGACCACCGTTGAGCGACTGAGCGATTACGGCTATTGGCCCAGCGCCAAGGCGGGCGAATTTGTCGAATACGAGCCAGATAGCGAGTTGCGTGACACCGAAAACGTACCGCTGGCCAAGAGCAAGACGGCAACAGCCTCCAGCGTCATCCACGAGTACTTCATCCATGAGGTGCGCCCGCACGTTGACGAGGCTTGGATTGCGCTCGACAAAACCGTGATCGGCTACGAGATCAGCTTCAACAAGTACTTCTATCAGCACAAGCCTTTGCGCAGTCTCGAAGAGGTGACTGCGGAAATCCTGGCTCTGGAAGCGGAAACCGATGGTCTGTTGAAACAACTGGTCAGTTTTGTATTGGGAGCCAAGTGATGCAAGAAATCCAAGGCAAGACCCGTACGGTGCGCGAACTGCTGTCCGGTGCCAAGTACGGCATCGACTACTACCAGCGCGAATACAAGTGGCAGAACAAACAGATGGTTGAGCTGGTCTCTGACCTGACCGGAGCGTTTTTGGAGGATTACCTCGATGCTCACCAACGGGGCGACGTTGCCAATTACGGCCACTATTTTCTTGGCTCCATTGTTATCAGCCAGCGCAAGAATGAACAGCAGATCAGCGAGCGACTGATCGTTGACGGCCAGCAGCGCATGACCAGCCTGACTTTGCTTTTGCTCTACCTTCACAGCCAGCAAAAAGACCGCGACGATGCTGAACCCGTTGAAGAACTGATCTTCTCCAAGAAGTTTGGCACCAAGTCTTTCAATCTGAATGTGCCGGAGCGCAATGACTGCATGGAGGCCTTGTTTGACGGCAAGAGCTATGACACTGCCGACCAGTCCGAATCGGTCTACAACCTGATTGGGCGCTTCAACGATATTGGCGACGCCTTCCCACAAGACATATCTGGCACCAAGGCACTGCCTTACTTTGTTGATTGGTTGCTGGAAAAGGTGCATCTGGTAGAAATCACGGCTTACGCCGATGCCGATGCCTACACCATCTTCGAGACCATGAATGACCGTGGCCTTTCTTTGAGCAACACCGACATGCTCAAGGGCTATCTGCTGGCCAGCATCACCGATGCGACAAAGCGAGCTGAGGCCAACAAGGAAATCAAGCAATGGCTGCTGACTTTTGCCAAGCGGGACAACGATCGTGACACTAAGGAAACCGAGGCAGATTTCTTCAAAGCATGGCTGCGTGCTAAGTACGCCGGCGACATCCGCGAGCGGAAGAAAGGTGCGAAGCCTGAAGACTTTGACCTAATCGGCACGGAATACCACCGCTGGGTACGCACCAACCACGAGTTGGTTGGGCTAAATGCCAGCGACGACTTCAACCACTGGGTACGGCAAGAATTGCGCTTCTTCGCTCGTGTGTACCTGGAGTTGCTGGAAGCCAGCGAAAGCTTGAAGACAGGGCTTGAATCTGTTCGCTTCAATGCCGACCACGGTTTCACCCAACAATTTCAGGTGCTGCTGGCACCGTTGCTGCCCAGCGATGACGAAGCCACGGTCAAGGCCAAGCTGCGCCTTACCGCTGACTATCTGGACTGCTGGCTGAATCGCCGCCTGTGGAATTTCAAGTCCATCGACTATTCCACCTTGCAGTACGCCACCTTTCTGCTGACCAAGGAATTGCGCAACCTGTCGCTGAAGGCTTTGCGCGAGAAGCTGATTGCGCGCCTGACCAGTGACGAAAATGAATTCCGGCTTGAGGATCAGCCTTCGCTGATTAACTGGAATGCCAAGAGCCTACACCGTCAGTTGGCCCGCTTTACCCATTGGGTTGAAGAGCAAAGCGGCCAACCAGGACGGTACGTTGAGTACATTGTGCGTTCAGGTAAAAACGCCTACGAGATCGAACACCTGTGGGCCAACCACTTCGAGCGCCATGCAGATGAATTTGCCCATGCGCAAGAATTCGCCAGCTATCGCAACCGCATCGGTGGCCTTGTTCTGCTTCCCAAAAAGATCAATGCCAGCCTGAACGACAAGACATTCTCCGACAAGGTGGCACATTACCAAAAGGAAAACCTGCTGGCTCGATCTCTGCACAGCGCCTGCTATCAGCACAACCCAGGCTTCCTGCAACTGATGGAACGCACATGTTTGCCATTCAAGTCGTTCGACGAATTCAAGAAAACCAGTTTTGACGAACGCTATGCCGCCTACCAAGGTATCGCCAAGCAGTTGTGGTCATTGGCCCGGCTGCAGGAGGTTACTGATGGAACGGCATGAGAGTTACAAGGCCAGCGGCGTAAAGTGGATTGGGGATGTGCCGGCACATTGGGATGTACGCCCAGGCTTCACCTGCTTTGACGAAAACAAAGACCGGAATAAGAAACTCATTGAAAAAACTGTCTTGTCGCTGAGTTACGGGCGTATCGTAATTAAGCCAGAAGAAAAAATGACAGGTTTGGTTCCTGAATCGTTCGACACCTATCAACTAATCAAGCCCGGTGACATTGTCATTCGCACCACCGACTTGCAGAACGACAAAACAAGCTTGCGCGTGGGGCTGGCAAAAGATCGTGGAATGATTACGTCAGCCTATCTCGGCCTACGCTGCAAGTCCGCGATAAATTCTGAATACGTGTTCAGACTTCTGGAAAGCTATGACTCTCAAAAGGTTTTCTATGGAATGGGCTCTGGTCTGCGCCAGAACATCGACTTCTGGGATTTCAAACGACTTCCAATCCCCGTTCCTCCAAGAACCGAACAAGATTTCATAGTTCTAAGCCTCGGAAAGAAATCTGCGGAAATCGATGCTGCCATTGACAAAAAAGAGCGGTTAATAGGCCTATTGACTGAGCAAAAAGGAATTCTGATAAATCAGGCGGTTTCTCTGGGTTTAAATCCGCACACGATGATTCGCGAAAGTGGGGTCAAGTGGATTGGCCGCGTGCCTTCCCACTGGAATGTTATCCGCGCAAAGTATTTATTTCGTGAGATAGACGAGCGCTCGCAAACAGGTGCCGAAGAGCTTTTGTCTGTATCGCACATGACAGGCGTGACCTCACGCTCCGAGAAAACGAACATCTACATGTTTATGGCTGAGGACTACACAGGCTCCAAACTTTGTAGACCAAATGACCTCGTGTTCAACATCATGTGGGCATGGATGGGTGCCTTGGGGGTTTCTGAGAAGGCAGGGATTGTCAGTCCGTCTTATGGCGTTTACCGGCAGCGCAAGGAAGGGATTTTCAACAACTGGTACCTGGAGAATCTATTGCGTTCGACTGCATATGTCGCCGAGTACAACAGACGCTCTACTGGTCTGCATTCATCTCGACTTCGCCTTTACTCGAACATGTTCTTTGACATGGAGATTGCGGTGCCTCCTCGCGACGAGCAAGATGAAATTGAGCGACGGACAAAAGAACGTGTTGACCAAGCAGATGCGGTAATAGCTGCAACTCAGCGTGAGATTGAGAAACTGGTGGAGTTTCGCGCAACAATAATCTACAGCTACGTTACCGGAAAAATAAGAGCTTAAGGGAGCACCATGGTCAGTCAAACCAACGAAGCCGCGCTTGAATCGCACATCGAAAACGCACTTGCGAAGGACGGCTATCGCGTGGGCGATCCGGCTGACTTTGACCGGGAGTTCGCTGTTGATGGTAGGTTCTTTTGGGAGTTTATCGAAGCCACTCAGCCCAAGGAGTTGGCGAAACTGAAAGACCGTCCCAACTGGCGGCGGCTGGTGCTGGAGCGGTTGAACAAGAAGATCAAGAAAGACAGCGTGCTAGCCGTGCTGAAGAAGGGGCTCGACATTGACGATGCCCACTTCGATCTGCTCTACCGCCAGCCATACAGCGACCTCAACCCCGAGGTAGTGGTCAACTTCGAGGCTAACCGGTTCAGCGTGACCCGACAGGTGCATTTCTCAGATGACACGCGCAAGAAGTCTATTGATATGGTGTTGTTTGTTAATGGGTTAGCGATTGCGACCCTTGAACTAAAGAATCCATGGACGGGGCAAACAGTTTGGAATGCCATTTACAAACAATACAACTTGCGGGATGCGATTGAGTCGATTTTTGAATTCGGACGTTGCCTCGTTCACTTTGCTGTCGATCCAGACGAGGTCTATATGTGCACGCGGTTAGCGGGGAACGATAGCAACTTCCTGCCCTTCAATAAGGGTTTCAACTACGGGAAGGGCAATCCAGTTAATCCGAACGGACACAAGACGGCGTACCTGTGGCAAGACATCCTGCCGCGCCGTAGCCTGACCAATATCATTGAGCAATTCGCCAAGTTCACGGTCGAGAAGGACAAGAAAACCGGCAAGGAACGCAGGATGCTATTCTTTCCACGCTATCACCAGCTCGACGTGGTGCGCGGTATTCTGGTGGATGCCCGGCAGAAGGGCGTGGGCCAGACCTACCTGATTCAGCATTCGGCTGGCTCGGGCAAGTCCAACTCCATCACTTGGTTAGCGTATCAACTGGTGGAGCATTACGACACCAAGGGCACCGCAAATCTGTTTGATTCCGTTGTGGTGGTGACAGACCGGCGCGTGCTGGATACCCAGCTCAAGGACAATATCAAGTTGTTCTCTGAAACCAAGAATATCGTTGCGCACTGCGAAAGCGCGCAGGAGCTGAAGTACAACCTTGAGCTCGGCAAGAAAATCATCATCACCACGGTGCAGAAGTTCCCCTTCATCGTGGATGGCATCGGGCAACTGTCTGACCGCAAGTTCGCCGTCATCATTGACGAAGCGCACTCTTCCCAGTCCGGCGTAGCCGCTGACAAGGTCAACGAAACCTTGGCGGGGCAGGACGGTGACGAGCCTGTGGATGTGCAAGACCAGATTCTGGCGGCGATGAACGAGCGCAAGATGAGCAAGAACGCCAGCTACTTTGCGTTCACTGCGACGCCCAAGCCTGCCACGCTGGAGAAGTTTGGCCGCCAAGCCGCTGACGGCAAGTTTTACCCCTTCCACCTCTATTCAATGAAGCAGGCCATCGAGGAGAAGTTCATCCTCGACGTGCTGGAAAAGTACACCACGTACAAGAGTTACTACGAGGTGCAGAAGTCGGTGGAGGACAACCCTCTGTTCGATACTGCCAAGGCGCAGAAGAAGCTGAAAGCCTTTGTCGAAGCCAGCCCCAGGACCATTGAGGTGAAGGCCAAGATCATGGTTGATCACTTTACGGCCAGTGTGTGGCAGGCCAAGAAGCTGAAGGGAAAAGCCAAGGCCATGGTGGTGACGCGCAATATTGAATGCGCTATCCGCTACTTCTTTGCCATCCGCACCGCGCTGAAAGAGGCCAATGCGCCGTTCAAGGCGCTGGTGGCATTCTCCGGCGAAAAGATGGTGGACGGCATTAAGTACACCGAAGAGTCCTTGAATAGTTTTTCTGCGCGTGACTTGCCAGACGAATTCGAGAAGGACGACGCCAAAATTCTGGTGGTCGCTAACAAGTACCTTACCGGCTTTGACGAACCCATGCTCCATACCATGTACGTGGACAAGAAGCTGCAAGGCGTTTTAGCCGTGCAAGCTCTATCCCGGCTCAACCGCTGCAACTGGAAGTTGGGCAAGACCGATACTTTCGTACTCGACTTCTACAACTCAGTGGACGACATCAAGTCAGCGTTTGACCCGTTCTACACATCCACCAGCCTGAGCGAGCCTACGGACGTGAATGTATTGCACGACTTGAAAGACGTGCTCGATAACTTCGGCATCTATGACTGGACCGAGGTGACAACCTTCAACGAAAAGTTCTTTGCCAGTGCCGAAGCCGAAGAACTCGCCCCCATCATTGACACGGTGGTCGCCCGCTTTGATGCCGACTTGGGCGACGAGCAGCGCATCGACTTCAAGATCAAAGCCAAGCAGTTCGTCAAGATTTATGCGCAGGTGGCGGCCATCATTCCGTTCAACATCGTGAACTGGGAAATGCTGCACTGGTTCCTGAAGTTCCTGATCCCCAAGCTCAAGGTCAAGGACCCCGACCAGGACAAATTGGACGAATTGTTGAACAGCGTTGACCTCTCCACTTACGGATTGGAGCGGTCACGACTTGAAACCAAGATTGACCTTGATGCCACTGAAGCCGAACTGGAGTCGCAGAACCCGAATGTGCGCGGACCACACACTGGGCCAGGTAATGAAGACCCATTGGAAGAAATCGTCCGTGCCTTTAATGATCGGCATTTCGCTGGCTGGGAAGCTACGCCTGAAGAGCAGCGCGTCAAGTTCATCAACATTGCGAAGTATGTAGCGAACCATGCCGACTACAAGGCCCAGGTTGAAGATAACCCTGACACGCAGAATCGGCAGCTAGCTTTGGAAAGACTAATTCAACACGCAGTCAGCATCGAGCGCCGACGTGAGCTGGACCTATACAAGCGGTACGCTGGCGACCCGGATTTCAAGCGGGCGTTTGATGCCAGTATTTCGAGGTTGCTGGCTTCTTCGCATAATCAGGCGGTTATTTCAAAGGCATAGCGAGACAAGACCTCCATATGCAAATGCGTCTATTACCGGCCCTAATATTATTTCTGGGCTCCTATTTTCCGTTGAGCTTGATCCTTCTCGTTCAGGATATAAAGGATGCATCGTGGATGGAGCCCATTTGCCACATTGCGGAGATGTCTGCATGTCATCTTCCAGAGCTGGTAAACCCTGGCCGCGCGCTCGCCTTATTGGCAATATGCACGTTTAGCTTGATTCTTTTCATTGTCTTGATGAACGGACTTTCCGCTCACTCAAATCTTGAGGTCATTGACTCAAAATCAATTCCTAATGATTTAATAAACTACATATTTCCCTATGTGGTTTCTTTTATGGGACTTGATCTTGGCGCAGAAGGGAAGTTCTATGGATTTATTTTGTTTATATTGCTGATGTTCCTCATTACTTACCGTTCAGGTCAGATTCTGATGAATCCATTTTTATTAGTATCTGGATGGCAACTATATGAACTTAATGTCTTGACGGAAGGGCAGAGGCGCTGTGTTAAAGCCTTATCACAAGATCAAATTCAGCCGGGCGATCGTCTCGAATCATGCCTAGTTCACGGGATATACGTACTACACAAGGGAGAAAAATGACAGTAGAAAACGATCTGCAAGAATTTAGTGGCTTCGATATTGCGCAATCCGCTGCCACACTTTGGATATTTAAAAAACGCCCGACAAATTCAGCTATAAATCCTTTTACCGCTGTTTCCGTTGTGATGAGTGATGCGCTTAAATCAGAATTAAAGGCATTGGTCGCAAGCTATCAAGGTAGCCATACCTTCGCTGAGACCTATAGCCTTTTAAGTCAACCAACAGAAGACGGATTTTTGTCTGTACCGTGCGCCGACACTCTTTTTCTTAATCTTCGAGCGCTAATTGATAAGCCAATGGAGGAGTGCTTAGCAAACGATGTGAAGCAGCTGAACAATGCAGCTGGATATGTCTTTCGTTTACGCCACGAGGATTCGATAATCTACTGTGTCAAAAAAACAAATGCTGATTGGGCCACTCGAAAAAAGAAGGGCATGATGAATATTGTCTTCAATCATGCAGGCCTAGACATCGTGGAAAATCCATCCTTCACGATTGCTAGGAATTTTGACTTCTTCATGAGTGGTGCTCACGTATTTATGGCAAACAAGCCCGCATTCGAGTCGCTGCTGAGCCACAAAGACACTTACGAGTCTGCGTATGTCGAGTTGAAACAAGAACCTGGATTCACAGCGGCAATTGCAAACATTGGCGTTTTTGATGCATTCATTGGAAAGAATGCGACGCATCTTCGTCGCATGGCAGTTATCAAAGCTAGGGGCTACTATAACAATCCGGATTACATGACTCGCTTACGTGATATCAACGTTTTGCGAGGTTGGGGAATCCAGTTTGACGATCAAGGCCGTATTGTTGCCACCCCAGAAAAAATGCGAGATATTTTGCACGTTCTATTGGATCACCGCTTGCGCTCTGAATTATCAGAAAACCAATATGACGTCCCGTCGACCTCGCTGTTGGGGTTGTGAGAAATTTTTAATTTTCTAAATATTCTTCTGGCCAAAGTCTGCATATCAGCGTGTGAAAGAAATTTTTACATTCACCTTGGCTAGCGAAGACTAGCTTATTTCGATGATTAGATCAGTCGTCTTGGTGGCTGTTTGCATTATTTCTAAGTGTGGTAAGTGCAGCCACTAAAAACCATTATGTCAATTTGTAGTACACGCTAAATAGACGTTTCGATACCACACAATCCGCGTCTAAATAGAGTCCATATTGGATATTATTGACATATTCCAGTATGCCTCTTAAACTTCAAATGGACGATCTAATTCAACCATTTGAGAACGGAGTTTGTAATGAGTGCAGCAAAGACCGCCAACAACGGTAAGCGCATTGGCTATGTGCGTGTCTCCAGCGTAGACCAGAACGACGCACGTCAGCTTGATGGCGTGACGCTGGAAAAGACGTTCACCGACAAGGCCAGCGGCAAAGACACGGATCGACCACAGTTGCAAGCTATGTTGGAGTTCGTGCGAGATGGAGACCATATCTACGTGCATAGCATGGACCGCCTATCACGTTCGCTTCGTGATTTACAGGAGGTGGTTGAGCGGCTAACCGGCAAGGGTGTCTGCGTGACGTTCGTCAAAGAGAGCTTGACGTTCGAGCCACCAGCCACCGGCGCCGATGCTCACAAGACTGCGTACTCAACCCTCATGCTGCAATTGCTTGGTGCCGTTGGTCAGTTCGAGCGTGCGCTGATAAAAGAGCGGCAACGTGAAGGCATTGCGATAGCGAAAGCCAAGAAGTTGTTCAAGGGAAGAGCGCCAGCATTGGACGAGGTCAAAGCCGTCAAGCTACGTCAGATGGCTGCTGAGGGCGTGGCGAAGGTTGAAATCGCCAAAACATTTGGCATTTCACGGGCCAGCGTCTACGTCTACTTGAATGCTTGATCTTTGGCATCCATGGAGCGCGTTTATTGACTTGCGACTTTACATTGCGTATTCCGGTACGAGTGACCAGCTGCGCCGGTATCAATGGATTAAATTTTAAGGTGCCTACTGGTGGCAATCACTACGGCAACCGTCGCCTAATGGCTAAGAGCGGTCGGGCGATGCGGATCATGCCAAAGACTGCCATCAGCCTGAAGCCGCCTTCCGAGTAGTCGGCTATGCAGCGAAAGCAGCCGGTTGGGCTATCGCTGTGAACGACCCGTTTGCGGGGATAAGCCGACAGCCGAGGCCTGGGCACAGCTGCCGGTCATCTCGTCAAAGCTCAGTCTGCTCTGACATTTCCAAGGCGTCCTCGACCTCTATGCCGAGATAGCGAACCGTACTTTCCAACTTGGTATGCCCTAGCAGGAGTTGGACGGCACGCAGGTTCTTGGTTCTGCGGTAGATCAACGTTGCTTTGGTTCGTCGCATGGAATGCGTTCCAAACTCCGTTGTATCAAGGCCAATTTCATTGGCCCAACGATGAACAATGCGGGCGTACTGCCGCGTCCCAATGTGAGCCGAGGCGTGGAGCCTGCTGGGAAACAGATAATCATCCGCCCGTAGATTCACTTCGTGCACCCAGGCTTCAAGCGCGTCACGGGTAGCCAGAGTGAGTTCGAACTGTACGGGACGGTGTGTTTTCTGTTGCATGATGGTCGCCCTGCTGGCAATTGCAGAGCCATGGCAAACATCGCGAACGCGAAGTTTTACAAGATCGCAACCGCGAAGCTTGCTGTCTAGCCCCAGATTGAACATGGCCAGTTCACGCTGTCTTGATTGCATCTGCAGCCGGACCCGAATGGCCCAGATATCCCGGATCTTGAAGGGGGCCTTCTGACCGACGATTTTTCCCTTGTTCCAGGGGGTCGCGGGACTGGTCGATTTATCATGATCCATGATGTGCTCCTGTTGAAGGTGCGACGGCGCCGTCTTCGCGTTGACGGACGTCGCCCCAATATGGTGCAGCAACCTTCGATGGAGAAAAATCTGCCAGAAGCAGTCATTCGAGCATGCAGGCACCCCTCTGAAAAATATTGAAAGGTCCGTTTTGTCGGTCACCTATTTGCATGTCGAACCTGGCGCGATCCTTCCTGACTTCCACCTCGATGCTCCATATCGAGCCGTTCTCATCGTGGAAGAGGCGGTGGCCCCTAAATGGCAAGCTGTTGCTAGCGACTGGTTTGTCAAGTCAGGCTGCATGTACCTAATGGCGTGGGGTGTGAACTGCAGTTCCTGGGATGACTCTGTAGACTGGGCCAACATTGAAAAATTTGCGCCCGAAGACACTCCAGATGACGGCTTCGTCGTGACAACTTGGCACGATAAGGAAACGCTCGCAGAGGTGTTCTGGTACTGCCAGCACTGTGCAGTTCACCCAAAAATCAATTTGAATCACACACTGCTAATGCATATAGCTGCTTGTGAGCGAGAGTCACAGATTGGGAAACAATACGCCGCTGCGGCTTAGGCCACAGTCGGCCAGGAGCGGACGTTCAGGCCCGCTCGCTAGTTGCCCATATTTTTGATGATGTCCGGGACGGACGACATTCCAAGCTGCGGCAACATACGACCAAAACCAGACGTTCACCGATGCTGCAGAATGTGGCCTAGAACAGTGATTTAAAAGACGGGAGGGTGGAGTGTCGAACGAAGAAGAATTGGTCGCGGCGTTAGTCCCTGTGGACGAGTACGGGAAATATGGAGGACAGGTAGCAAAGCTTACGACACACAGGCTCGGATATCTGAAGCATAGAACGCTTCGGCCTGTTGAGTTGGTAGAGGTGCCTATAGCTGAAATTAAATCAATTTCTTATCAAACCAAGTGGGCCATTTTTCCGATGATATTCGGTGGACTGCTTGTTGCACTCATTGCCTTTATCTTCAGCTCGGATGTCGAGGCAGGAACGCGTGTTCCGGTGGGGGCCCTTGCGCTCGCGCTAATTTTTGGGTTTGTTTTACTACGAGGACCCAAACGCCATCGGTTCATATTCCTTGTTGGCGATAAGAAGTTGAAATGGCAATCAAAGGCAGGAGACTACAAATACAAAATTGCTGCTACGCAAAAGGTTGTCGCCTTTGCCCGTGAGCGCGGCATTTTGATTGCGTAGTAAAAAGGCAGTATTCGGCCAACAGCGGACATTTCAAAAGGAGCCCCGTTGACGCTATCGAGCTTTTTTGCCGCTTCAATATCCATCTGGTTTTTGGTGGGCGTGGCATGGCTACTCCCGCAGAAGCTTGCTATTTTTAAGCGCGTTGGGAATTTGACTAGTAACCAACTTATTCAGTTGGCGAAAGCCGGAGATATTGAGATTCAACGGCTCCGACGTCGCACTTGGTGGTACGTTGGAATCGGGCTGTTTCTCATTCTTCCCCAGGTACTGCTTCTTCAAATTCTCAAATTTCATGGATGAATCTCCGACGGCAGCATCCCCCAAATGCAGCATTCGGCCAGAACCAGACATTCATGACCGCCTTCCAGGCATCCATATTTTTGATGATGACTTAGCAGTTCGATGCCCTGAGCTGCGGCAAGATTGAACTTAAGCGTGTCGTGTGAAGCAGTATCGTTATGTCCAATTTGAGCTCTGCACTATTTACTATGGGGTCTGAATAAGCCCGCCAATTAAGGTCAATGGATTTATGCGAAAAGGTGTCAAACTTGCTTTGCGTACCATACCCTTCTTCTTGACATTTGGAGGATGGAAACTAGCAGTATTCATCAACGCAGGGCTGGGGTGTTCCGCGATTGGTAAAGACCCGAAACCTTGCATCGTTGCAGGGTTCGACGTTATGCCACTTCTGTCTCCAATCGCTTGGTGGGGGATGCTTCTATGGGTTCCTGGTTTGGTAGTTTCCGCACTTCTGCTCGGTCGATTCGTCGCAACAGGGCTCCCACGCCCATGGGGGGATATATCAGTGACAACAGCAGCAAAAAAGTGAATACCTGGAGTCGGCCAGAAGCAGACATTAACCAGCACGCTTGGCATCAGGAGTTCAGAAGGGTCAAAATGCGAATGCCAAAAATCTCGAATGAAGTTTTTTTGCTATTTCTAAAGATGCACGGCACAGCCGTAGCCGCTGGATGCCTATTCGCAGGGTTGGTCCAAATCAAGACCTACCCGAAATTCATCGTCATCACAGGATTTTCAGCCTTCGTCGTATGGTTGGTTTTGGGCGCAATTGTTGTGATGGCCCATCTTGCACAACTGTACTTGGCGCACGGATTTCGCCCTTGGAAGGTCTTTGCGACTGCTGTATCTGTACTGATTGCGCCGATGGGCCTTCAATTTGTCTCTTGGATACTGGTGGCGGTGTTTTATGCAATCGGCATTCCGCTAATACTTCTTGCGTTCAAGACGGATGGAACCCCAAAAGAGTGAATGTCCGTTTGAGACCCTGGCGAGCCGTACCCGATACGACAGAATCCGGCCAAAAGCGGTCTCCGGCTAAATGCGATATTCCGTAAGAAATTAGTATTCAACCCAACACAATATGAAGCAATTCGCCCTTAATGCGAGTCAAATCAAACCCCTTGTGGAAGGCCGAGGCGGCTGTATCGCGACCGACATGATTACCGTCAATGGGGCGCCTGTCGGCTACATGGTTCGCGAACCCACTGACAAGTCGGATGACAGTGGCTGGTGTTTCATGGCAGGCAATGAGAGCCAAGACTATATGGACAATCCCTCAAATCACGGTATTTACGACGTTAATACCATCGCCAATTATTCTCCGGACATCATCCCCTTTTTGGATGCACCACCGTGCAGCGCATTCGCACGGAACCCGAAAACTGGAACGTTGATTGAGGTTCCTTTCGAGGAGCCAGAGGACTGAGCGACCGCTTTGCGATTCGGATGGAAACCGACGACGAGCTGCCGGGCCCAGCACCAAGAGGCAGAATGCGGCCGAGGCTGTGTGAAAACGTTGGTCAGTCAACGTCTCCTGAAAAATCGACCTTTCAGATTGACGTAGGTTGCGTTTTCTCGGGTGAGGTAAGGGGTCAAAGGACCATCGAAAACGTGCACATCCAACGTTTTTACACAGCCTCGGCCAGAACCAGACATACAGGCATCAAGCTCAATGGAAACCGTCTTCATCGTTCAACACGTCCACCTGCTCGGACCTCAGGAAGAGGAAGACGTAAAGCTGATAGGAGCCTATCGTTCGTTGCAAAGCGCACACGCTGCAGTTAAGCGGCTTGCGAATGCACCTGGTTTTCGAGACCATCCCGAAATTGCCGGCGCGTCTGGAGATGGAGGGAGGCAAGGCTTCTACATCAGCGAGTACCGTTTGGATGAGGACAATTGGACGTCAGGTTACGTGACGGACATTTGTTAAGCTGGTAACGGCCAGTACCGGACTTTCACGGCAATGGTCTGATTGGTAATGGAGGGTTCAACATGGTTCGTACCGGGCGAGTGTTGTTGGCGCTCGCATGTGTGGCGCTGGTTCTTTACAGGCTGGCTATGCCGTTCACATCGTATTTGCTCGACGCCGTCTTGTTGGCTGTAGCTATCCTCTTCCTTGCCGTCGCATTCGGCGTTTCGAAGGCGACTAGCCAACGTGACAAGGGCTCACGTTCATCGGTCGATTAAAACGGACCCGATACTTTTGCCGGTTCCGGCCACAAGCGGACATTACGCCGGCCTGTCGGTCATCCACATTTTTGAGAGTGGCTTAAAGTGCCGACGCTCTAAGTTACGGCAAGATAGGAGCGGAAACAAACTGTAGCTGCAATTCCTATCCCACAGTTTTACATGTTAGTTCCTTAAGAACAGTAGGCCGATAACCGTCAAAAAGTCTTAGCCCAATGCGTTCACCCTCAATATATACATATGAAGCATTCCACCCGTCTAGCATTACCCGTATTCCTCGTATTAAGCATTTTATTGTCTGGATGCGTAATGGCTCCGAAGTTAGTGTCGGAATCACCTCTAAACGGCACCCCCAAACCGATGGTGCAACTCATTGCAGTCATTAACGCTGGCGTGGGCTATATGCCTCAGTATAATCCTGCTCATAAAGAATACTTGTCAACTTTAAAAGAGCATATTTCAACTGCTCTTTTGGCAAAGGCTGTTCGGACTCGGACTTTGGATGATTTTCCGATTAAGGTAGTCGAACTTTCTCCCGCTTCTCCTGCTCCTAGCGAACTCGACTTGGCTATTACCGCTGATCAGCCGACCCACGTAATTCGGATGACGGTGGTGAGGGCGGAGATTTACAATGGCGTGGTCCCCTTACGGGTGACATGGCAAGTTGAGGTTTTTCAAGCGAAAACTGCTAGTGAGAAGTCTATTCAAGATTTCTCAAGTATTTCGAGATTTAGTTTTGAAGGTCCCGGTTGTAATAGCGGGATGTCACATGACCAATGTGCAACAAAGCTTGCATCGGCACTAATCGAGTCTCTTCAGCGTAAGGGATTTTTACGATCCTAGCTTGGGCGGCCTAGTTCATGACGGAACTGCCTACCGGACAGCTTGAAATCTGAGTCACTTTGGGCAACATCGGCCATCGGCCAAGAGCGGTCGCTTGACGCTTCGATTCGCTATCTTTTCTTGGACTCCGACTTCAAGAGAAATCGTGACACTATCCATCCCAGCCAAATTAGCAGAATACCTAGTATTAAATTGGCGCCAATACCTTCGACTGGTGCGTGAGATATTACCAAACCGACCCAGGCCGCGACGAAAGCAGCAAAAGCTGAGAACACGCCAGTTCGGCGACCACATTCTGGTCGGAGTGAAATTGAAAAGGCTCTTGCCCATGGCCAACTGCAGAAGGCAACAAAAACCGCAATTAGGATACCGTTGGCAACTAAATTTAAAGTATTAGTCTTTTGAAAAATACGTTGCATTGTGGTGGATGAAATAAGACCCACGAGAATCGAACCTTGGGAGAATAGCCATGAGGACACTACGAAAATGCGTTGGGTTCTCATGCACCAAAGTCCGGTAATTTCATATCAGCCATTGTGACAGACGATGGGACAATGGCTCGCGCACGCTCGCCCTTGTGTGACGGCTTTGGGCCGAGGCTGTGTGAAAACAGCTAAACAATCCTCTCGTGATTCGGCCCAGACATCGTAAACCCGGTTTCTTTCTCACAATCCCACAAAGCGCGCCAAGTGCGTCTGGTGTGGCTTGCAGGGGCCGAGAATCGTGTTTTTGACGGCTTATAAAGGCCTATAAGGGCTCATGCCCCCGCTGGCTTCATAGCCTTCATCATCTTCTCCATTCCCAGGATATTGATCACCCGCTTCATGTTGTAGGCCAGCACATGCAAGCTCATCTCCGTGCCCACATGCGCAATGGTCTTCGTCAGGAAGTGCGTCCAGCCCATCCAGTGCTTCAAGGTTCCGAAGACATGTTCGACGGTGCTCCGGCGTAGCGTCATCGCATCGGGCTTGCGGTCCAATCGTTGCTGCATGCGTTCCAGAACATCTTCGTGTTCCCATCGGCGTATGCGCCTAAAACTGCTGGTTGTGCATTGAGATTTGAGTGCGCATTGATGGCAGGCACTTGGCCAGTAGACATGTATATTGAGGCCTTTCTCGATGCCGCTGAACCGATAGATCGCCTGTTCACCCGCTGGGCAACGGTACGCGTCCTGCTTGGCGATGTAGACGAAGTCTGTTTTATCAAAACG